>RFWS01000266.1 GCA_009921985.1 bacterium
ATAGCTCAGTTGGTAGAGCGTCTCGTTCGCAATGAGAAGGTCAGGGGTTCGAATCCCCTTACCTCCACTGGCTTCGCGGTGGAAAGCGGGAGGAGGTAAGTGGAAATGAGCCGGAAGGCTTTTAGTCCCTTAGTCATTAGTCATGGAGGGACCTTTGAGGTGCACAGCTTCCCTTCATCACTAACGACCAAAAGACTTAACACCTCCGGCCTAAAACGCGCTCGCGCGTTTTAAAGCTGATGCTCGTTCTCTAGAAACCCGCGCAAATGCCGGATCCGGGTCGGATGCCGCATCTTTCTCAAGGCCTTCGCCTCGATCTGCCGGATACGTTCCCGGGTCACTTTGAACTGCCGTCCCACCTCTTCCAAGGTCCTTGAATATCCATCGACCAACCCGAACCGCTGTTCCAGCACCGCCCGCTCGCGGTCGGTCAGGCTGTCCAACACGTCCTTGATCTTCTCCTTCAGCATCGAATAAGCCGTCATGTCCGACGGGTTCTCGGCACTCTTGTCCTCGATGAAATCCCCAAAGGTCGTGTCGTCGCTGTCTCCCACCTGTGCCTGCAGTGAAATCGGTTGTTGCGCCATCTTCAGGACTGCCCGCACTCGCTCCACCGGCATGCCCGTCTCGTCTGCCTCTTCCGGCGTCGGTTCCCGACCAAACTCTTGCACCAGCTGCTTCTGCACGCGCATCAGCTTGTTGATCGTCTCGATCATGTGGACCGGGATGCGGATCGTCCGGGCCTGGTCGGCGATACTCCGGGTGATCGCCTGACGGATCCACCACGTCGCGTAGGTTGAAAACTTGTATCCCCGGCGGTACTCGAATTTTTCCACCGCCTTCATTAACCCCATGTTCCCCTCCTGGATCAGGTCCAGGAACGAAAGCCCACGGTTGGTGTACTTCTTGGCGATCGAAATGACCAATCGCAGGTTGGCCTCCACCATTTCGGTCTTGGCCCGCATCGCCTTGCGCACCCACTCCCGCAAATCCCGGTGATGGGCAAAAAACTCATCCTTGGTCAGCCGCGCGGAATGCTCCAGTTCCTCAATTTCCTCCTTGAGCGTGCGTTTGCGCACATCGTTGGTCCGGCTCCGGGACTTCGCCTTGTGCAACGACTCCAGCTCCGAGGTCTTATCCTGAAATTGCCGGTGGATGTGGTCGCAAACGGCGATGAATTCCTCCAGCACCTTCTGCTTGAAGAAAAACTTGGCAAAGAGCTTTTCCGCC
>RFWS01000267.1 GCA_009921985.1 bacterium
GATAACCTCCTCATCCGTGCGGAATATCGCCTGGATTGGGGTAATTATATCGCTGGCGAAGCCGATGGTACCTCGACCAACCTGAAGAACAGCACCTCCAGCGGTCCGGCCCACTACGCCGGTGCTGAAGTTGTCTACAGCTTCTAAAGAAATTTAGAGCAGAGACTGTTTAACAAAACCCCCGGGACCAGTGATTGGGTCCCGGGGGTTTTTGTTTTGTCCGCATCCAGTGAGTTGGCACCCGGGATCCCTACCCCAGCCTCTGCATTTAGCCCTTAGGGTTGATTGTCATTTGCGTTTCGCGCACGAGCAATGGGTCCCGGGGATTTTCCGCCCCCTCAGACTCTTCCCCGCCCATCCATGTAACCGCCTCCGGGGCTAATTAGTTTTGCGATTCGCGCGGGGATTGTTTTTGGCACCCGCCATTCGCCAAGTTGAAGCAATCGACTTCCACTTTCACTTAAACTTAAACTGATCCCGATGAACCGCCGCTGGAACATTCTCGCTTGGACGATCCTTGCGTCCGTTTTCATCGGAATGTGCGTTTATCTGATCTTGAACCCCACCCGGACCGGGGTGGTGCCCAATTACCGGATGGCATCTACCCATTGGTGGCTTGGGCAACCGGTTTATGGTGAAGGTACCGGGGGGTTCCTTTATTTCCCCCAATTCATCATTTTTTTTACGCCTTTTAACCTAATTCGCCCGGAAATTATCGGTGAGATCGTCTGGCGGGCCTTCGGTTATGGTCTTTTTTCTCTGGCAATTTGGAAATTGGCCGGAATTTTAAACCGGCAGCAAGGCCCGGTCAGGGTTTTCGAGCCTGCTTTTCTTTGGATTGTCCTGTTGGCCGCACCCGCCTCTCTGGCATCCCTGAACAACGGGCAGACGAATCTGCCGTTAACGGGCGCTCTGGTTTTGGCGGTCCTGTCGATGCGATTGGAACAGTGGAGCTGGGGAGCTCTCTGGCTATGGTTGGCGGTTATTCTGAAGCCGATTGCCCTGGCTCCCCTGCTATTGGGCTTTGCGACATTTCCCCGGATGCGAAAACCGCTGCTGGTTGGATTGTTTCCAGTGATCCTGATGGGTCTGGCAAACCCCGATCTTCACTATGCGATGGAACGCTGGGGCCGCTGCTTGGCCAAAATTTTCAGGTCCTACACACCGGAAAATCTGCGGGTCAGCGACCTTTTTGGAGCCTTGGGCAAGGGTGGTATTCTGGTGCCTCC
>RFWS01000268.1 GCA_009921985.1 bacterium
ACGGCCAGAGGTGGACTAATGAAAGACACCAGAACATTTAGCGAGCATTTGCAAGCCAAGATCGACCAGATCAACCGCCGACAGGAAAGGAATCGGCAAGCGATGATGGACGCAATCAAACGCATCGAAGCAAGGCAAGCCCAGAACGGCCAGTTTTTCGATGCTTCGGAAACTTCGGGAATGAGGCCGATCCGTTTGTCGGCCTTGTGTGCGAAATAAAGGAAAGGACAAAGCGGGGAGGTGACTAACCCGCCATTTTTTCGGACGGCGAGCGTTTAAGAATATGACAACCCAATTCGCCGAAATTAACCAAGAAACGCAACCCCAAGCCGTTGAAGGCTTACAACCCGCAGAGCTTAACAAGCTGAACAACTGGACGAACCTTGACGCAGTTTGTCCAGTCGGCAAATGGAAAGGCACGCCCATCAGCCAGATGCCAGAGCCAACCCTGCGGTGGTTCGCTAAAAACTGGCAAGCCAATCCCCGATACGCTGACAGCGTGGCTTTCCGTGAGGCCGTAGATCGTTGGCTTATCAGCCACCCCGAACCGCAACGGATTCAGCGGGAAGGAATGTTTCGGGATGAACAGGGCAGAGTGTTCCGAGTTCAGCAAGCCCAAGCGGGACACCTTTACGCCCTTATGCTGGAACCAGCCAGCGGTCAGTTCGTTTATATCCGTGGATCAATGGGCGGATTGTCCGAGGCCAACCGATTGACCCTCGACCAATGCAAGGAAATCGGCAAGGCCATCGGGCGGTGCGTGGTGTGCGGTGCAAGGCTGACAGACCCCGCCAGCGTGGAGCGTGGGATCGGCCCGATCTGTGCCACGAGGCTTTGAAACCGATGACCGCCGAAAACCCAAAAAGCCCGCCCCCCGAATTCGTCACCACATTCAAAGAGTTCTTTAGAACCAGACTGAACCAAGACCAGAAGGATCACTTAGTCCCGCTATACGCTTACATAAGAGCCGATGAGGGCGTGGCAATGATTTTTCAAGCAAGGGAACAGGCTTGGGGACACGCTGGCTAGACGGACGCTAGGCTTAGGGCAGAGGTTCAACCCCTTTGCCTTTCCCCTCACCCACGCAAGCGGGGAGGGTAGCCCGACAGGGCAAGGACTTACAGAGGACAGCCCGAAAGGGGAGGATTTCGGGCGGTGACAGGCCGACAGAGGCAAGCAATCAGAGAACCCCCACCACCAC
>RFWS01000269.1 GCA_009921985.1 bacterium
GGAGCAGGATCTCGCTCATGAATCCCCCAATCCCCGCCCGCCCGAGACGAGATACAGAACCGCCATCCGCACGGCCAATCCGTTGGTCACCTGGTCAAGGATTACGGACTGCGGTCCGTCAGCCAATTCGCTGGCGATTTCCACCCCACGATGCACCGGTCCCGGGTGCATCAGGAGCACCCCAGGCTTGCATCGCTGAAACCTTTCCAGGTTCAAACCAAAAAGCCCCGCATATTCTCCCACTGAGGGCAACCGCGCCTGCACCATCCGCTCATGCTGGATCCGCAGGAGGTTGATGACGTCCGCCTGCTCCAACTCCTGATCAAGGTCATAGGCCACTTTCACACCCAACTCCTCAAACTCCTTGGGTAGAAGGGTCGGCGGACCGACCAGCGTCACCTTCGCCCCTAGCTTGGTCAGGGCCCAGAGGTTCGAGCGGGCTACCCGGCTGTGAATGATGTCCCCGACAATCAAAATTCTTACTCCCTCCAGCTTCCCCAGCCGCTCCTGGATGGTGAATGTGTCGAGAAGTCCCTGCGTCGGGTGCTCATGCGCCCCGTCGCCAGCATTGATCACCGAAGCCTTCAGCCGGCTCGATAAAAAGTGGGCGGCGCCGGCCGAACGATGCCGGATTACGATCACCCCAGCCTGCAGGGCCTCCAGATTCCTGGCCGTGTCGGACAGGGTTTCCCCCTTCCGCAAGCTGCTCGAATCCCTGTCCAGCGAGACCACATCCGCGCTCAGGCGTACGGCGGCCAGCTCGAACGAGATCCGCGTTCTTGTGCTCGGCTCCACGAAGAGATTCACCACCGTTCTGCCTTGCAGGGTCGGGACTTTTTTAATCGGCCGGCCGAGGATCTCCTTGAAAACCTTGGCTGTGGTCAGCACCTGGTTCAGCTCCTCCACGGAAAGTTCCCGCAGGGAGAGAAGGTCTTTGCGATGCCAGGGCGTGCTCATGCCGTTTTCTCCAAAACCACCGCATCTTCCCCGTCCTGCTCCGCGAGTCTGACTCGTACCTTCTCCTGCGGGGAGGTGGGCAGGTTTTTCCCCACAAAATCCGGCCGGATGGGCAACTCCCGATGTCCGCGGTCCACCAGAACCGCCAGTTGGATCACTTTCGGCCGACCGAGATCACAAAGGGCGTCCATGGCCGCCCGGATCGTCCGGCCGGTATAAAGGACGTCATCGACCAGAATCACG
>RFWS01000270.1 GCA_009921985.1 bacterium
CGGCGAGATGCCCAAGAACTTCACCTCCATCCGCGATGTGCGGGCGGCTGGCGGGGCTCTGGCCGGCGATCCGGACGTCGAGGAAGGCACGGACACCTACTCCGAGGCGATGACCTGCATCGTGCTGGTCAAATCCCCGGCGAAGGCCCACCCGCTCTTCCCGTTTGAGTTCGCGGGAGACCACTACGCAATGGCCCAGTGGCTGTTGACGAAGTCGGCCTACAAGGCGACGGGTCGCAAGCTCTTCACGGATTCCCAGTTGGCACTTCGTGATGGGATCGACACGGCAGCCTACGAGCTGACCTCCAGCCTCCGCACCAACAGCGCGGCAAGCTGGTACGTACCCACAGTAAAATTGGCCTCTCGCCACACGCCCGAGTTCATCGAATTCGTGCGCGGCCTGGTCAAATAACATGACGAAAGTTGCCGGCCATGGTGTGCAGGGAGATCCTGCAACGGCTCAACCAGCAGACAGCTCGACCTCAGCTTTTGAAACAGCCGAGCAACTTTACGTACCAGCCATCAATGAAGTCGCGGACACGGCATGGGATGTCATCCACAGGATCATGTCGAAAGGAAGCGACAAAAGCGTGTTTGGCCAATGGTTTCACACGGACAGCCGCAGGTACAACGCCGATAGATGCATCAACCACATCTGCCAGGCGATGATGCAGCTGGATGGAAACCGTCCGGCCAAGGACGCAAACGGAGAGGACGCAATAGATCATCTGGAACGCGCGATGGTAAGGGCCGCGTTCTTGCTCTTCAAAACCAAGAAAGGAAAAATCGAATGAAGAACAAACCAACCAACAAAAAGAAACGCCTGGCCACACGGATCGACCTGGACAAGGACCTGGTCGGTTACGCCAAGAGGGTCAATAACGAGGAAATCGGGGTCATCAAATACCTCGGAAGCAAAGACATCGACATGTGCGAGGTCAGCTTTGAGACCGATGACGAGACCTTTGCCAAGGTGGCCGAGATCGGCTGGGAGCTTGTCCAGAAGGACAAACACAAACTTTTTGGATACGCCATCGTCAGGGCCATCGAGGACGTGGTGGAAGAAGAGAAAAGGTCCAAGAAATGCTCGAAAGCTTGAGGATGCGCCTGTTCGTATGGCTGGCGACAAGATGGTTCCCCCACCTGACGTTCTCCACGGACCCGACGACTGGATCCGTCGTTACTATGATTTTTTCCTG
>RFWS01000028.1 GCA_009921985.1 bacterium
CTGCTGGGAGAGGTAATCGCCGATCGTGTATGGAATGACAAAATAACCGTCCGCCAACCCCTGCATCAACGCGCTTGCCCCCAGCCGATTGGCGCCGTGATCGGAAAAATTCGCCTCACCCAGGACAAACAACCCCGGAACGTTGCTCATCAGGTGATAATCGACCCACAAACCGCCCATCGTGTAATGGACCGCCGGAAAAATCCGCATGGGCGCCTCGTAGGCACTCTCCCCGGTGATCTCGTGATACATGTCGAACAGGTTCGCGTACCGCTCCTGCACCGTCTTTTGCCCCAGCCGGTCGATGGCCTCGGAAAAATCCAGGTACACACCGAGTCCCGACTTCCCCACTCCGCGTCCCTCGTCGCAAACCCGCTTGGCCGCCCGCGAAGCAATGTCCCGTGGCGCCAGATTGCCGTAGCTCGGATACAGTCTTTCCAGAAAATAGTCCCTCTCCCCCTCGGGAATCTGCGCGGCGGGACGCCGGTCGCCCTGCTGCTTGGGCACCCAGACACGGCCGTCGTTGCGCAAGGACTCCGACATCAGCGTGAGCTTCGACTGGTAATCTCCCGAGACCGGGATGCAGGTCGGGTGGATCTGGGTGAAGCACGGATTGGCAAACAGCGCCCCCCGCCGGTGAGCCCGCCAGATCGCCGTGGCGTTCGAGCCGCGTGCGTAGGTCGAAAGATAGTAGGCGTTGCCGTACCCGCCGGTGGCGAGCAGCACGGCGTCGGCGGAATGCGCCTTCAACTCCCCCGTGACCAGGTTGCGGGTGATGATCCCCTGGGCTTTGCCATCCGCCACCACGAGGTCGAGCATCTCGTGCCGCGGAAACATCTGCACCCGTCCCTGCCCGATCTGCCGGCTGAGTGCGGAATAGGCTCCCAGCAAGAGCTGCTGGCCGGTCGCGCCCCGCGCGTAAAAGGTCCGCGACACCTGCGCCCCGCCGAAGGATCGGTTGGCGAGCATCCCACCGTACTCCCGGGCGAATGGCACGCCTTGGGCCACACACTGGTCGATGATGTTGGTGCTGACCTCAGCCAACCGGTAGACATTGGCCTCGCGGGCCCGGAAATCCCCTCCCTTGATCGTGTCGTAAAAGAGACGCCGGACGCTGTCTCCGTCATTCTGATAATTTTTGGCCGCATTGATCCCGCCCTGCGCGGCGATGGAATGCGCCCTCCTCGGACTGTCGTGAAAGCAAAACGCCTTCACCCGGTAACCCAGCTCCGCCAATGAGGCCGCCGCGGAGGCTCCCGCCAGCCCGGTGCCCACCACGATCACCTCGTATTTTCGCTTGTTGGCGGGACTCACCAACCGGACGGAGGCCTTGAAATTCCTCCACTTGTCGGCCAACGGACCGGGCGGAATACGGGCGTCGAGCTTCACAGCTTCCAGAAACCCAGCAGCACCGCCACCGGGATCGAGCTAAACCCGAGGAACAGGGCCACGGCCAACAACCAGGAGCCCACATCAAACACCCTGGCCAGATTCCGGTCGCGGATCCCGAAGGTCTGCAGAAGGCTGGCCGCCCCGTGGCGCAGGTGAAAAAAGAGAATTCCCATCGCCAAAATATAAAAACCGCTGATCAGTGGTTTGGAAAAACCGGTCACCACCATCCGGTGAACGTCATGCACCATCTTCCCGTCCACCATGGTTTCCATGCTCGCATAGGAGCGGTCGACCAACTGGGCGGTGAAATGCAGAAGGTGAAAAATCACAAAACCCAGAATCACCGTCCCGCTGATCACCATCGTCACGCTGGCGAGGGTGACATGGAGCCGGGACTTCCGGCCCCGCACCGCATAGCTCATCGGTTTGGCCGCCCGGTTTTCCCTCGCCAAGGAAAGGGCCGCCCAGATATGAGCCGCCGCCGCCGTCAGCAGGGCCAACCGGAACGCCCAAAGCAGCAGCGCATTGGACTTGAGAAGATGCCCATAGCGGTTGATGGCATCTGCCGTGGGGGAAAACATCTGCATATTCCCCGCCATGTGCACGACGACAAACCCGACCAGAAAAATCCCGGACAAGGCCACCACCCACTTCCGCCCAATGGAGGTCCGCAGAAAGCAGAAACATTCTGAATTCGAAGCCATGGTCTTAGGCAACTCCTTGCACCAAAAGGAAAAGTGCTCCCACCGTCCGCAACTGTCAAAATCTGACTTGGCTTATAAGCATGAAGTTTTCAAAGCCCAAGGCTGGCTAATGCCTCCCAGAGACCCCGCTGCGGTCTCTCGACTAGCGCCCATTTCCACCCCGCCCTCTCCGCTCCCGCGCGGTCGCTGAGGGGGTCATCCCCGATCAGGGCACACTCGTGCGCCGCCCAAGCCCCCGCCTGCTCGGCTTTGCGGAAAATTTCCTCCTCCGGCTTTTCCACTCCGACCTCCTCCGAAATCACCACCGCGTCCAACTGGTTCACCCAGTCAAACCCCGCCAAGACCCGGCGCAACCTCGGATCCCAGTTGGAGAGGATGCCGACACGGATGCCCTGCTTTTTCAACCCCGTCAGGACCTTTTCCGATTCCGGAAACTCCCTCCACGCATCCGGTCGCGCAAAGTGCTCGTACACCTCCTCAAAATAATCCTCAAAAGGAAATCCGGGCGGAAGTCCGTCCGCCTCGACGCTCGAACGGAGAATTTTTTTCCATCCCTCTTTGCCCAAGGTGCCGTCCGTCCCCATCCCTTCGCTGGTTCTTTTTTTCCAGGCGCCGCGAAACCCTGACTCCAGCGCCTCTGCAGACGGTTGCCAGCCGTAATGATGCGCCAACCGCGCATACGTCCGGCCCACCGGTTCGGCCGTGCGGAGCAAGGTGCCCCCGGCGTCAAAAAAAACCGCCCGGATCACACCACCTTCACGCCACGATGACGCAGCACTTCTCCCGCCAGAACCAGGGAGCCGAGCACCAGGCTCGTCCGCGGACACTTTTTTTCTTCCTCCATGGCGTCCTCCGGAGAGGCAAAGAAGCGGTCGGGCGACACCGGCCAAGTCAACGGATCCGAACCCCGCGAACCCGGCAAAGCCACGCCCCACAGCTGACCCCCGGATTGACGGATCGTTCGCAGCATCGGTTGCATCGCCTTGTCCTTGAGGCACCCGAAAATGACTCTTTCCGGTCGGCCGCCATGGACGGATTCCCATGTCCGCAAAGCCGCCTCGATCCCCTGCGGATTGTGGGCCCCGTCCAAAACCAGAGGAGGTTTGTTTCGCAAGGTCATGAACCGGGCGGGCCAGCGGGTCCGGTTCAAACCACGGCGGATGATGACTTCCGGAAACGAAAGATAACGGGCGGCGGCCGCGGCCAGGGCGGCGTTCTGCCGTTGATGGTCACCCGCCAGGGAAAAAGATTTCGGGCCTAGGGGCCGCACAATTTTCCAAGGGCACCGCAAGGCTCTTGCCCTCCGGCCAAGAACCTGCCGGGCCGCCGCCGGCCACGGGGCGGAAAAAACCGGTACGCCGCGCTTGAGGATCCCGGCTTTTTCCCGGCCGAGGTTGCCGTATCCGTGGCCCAGGATTTCCTCATGATCCCGGCCCAACGACGTCAGCAGGCACAACTCCGGGCTCACCACATTGGTGGCATCCAATCTTCCCCCGAGGCCTGTTTCCCAGACGACAAAATCGACTCCGGCAGAATGAAAAATTTTCAAGGCCAAGGCCGTGGCCGCCTCGAAAAAAGTCGGTCTCCGGGCAAAGGGAATTTGGCGGATGATCCGGAGGAGCGACTTCAGCTCCCTCTCCAGCCGGAGCGAATCCACCGGCTCACCCCCCACCCGGAACCGCTCCCGGAAATCCACCAGATGGGGGGAGGTGTAAAGACCCGGGGTAAATCCGGCGGCACGGAGGATCGAATCCAGGGCCGCCGCCGTGGAGCCCTTGCCGTTCGTGCCGGCAATGTGGATGAAATTCAGGTCCCGTTCCGGATGGCCCAGCCGGTCCAACAGCCGGTGCATGCGCTCCAAGCCGGGCCGGATGCCGGCGGCGCAGACCGCCTCCAAACGGGCAACGGAACCGGGCCGGTTCAGAGGTAACGGAGCAGACGCGCGAGCGTCTCTTTCATTTCCGGACGGGGCACGATCAGGTCGATCAGACCACGCTCATGGAGGAACTCGGACGTTTGAAAGCCCTTGGGCAACTCCTGTTGGGTGGTCTCCTTGATCACCCGGGCTCCCGCAAAACCGATCATGGCCTTGGGCTCGGCGAGAATCACATCGCCCAACGAGGCGTAGCTGGCCATCACCCCAGCCATGGTCGGATTGGTCAGGACGGAAAGGAACGGCAATCCGGCGGCGCCCAACCGGGCCAAAGCTCCGCTCGTCTTGGCCATCTGCATCAGGCTGAACATGCCCTCGTACATCCGCGCGCCTCCGGAGGCGGAAAAAACGATCACCGGCGCCTTTTTCTGCAACCCCCGCTCAATGGTGCGGGTCACCTTCTCCCCCACCACCGCCCCCATGCTTCCGCCGAGGAAGGAAAACTCCATCGCCGCCAAGGAAACCTCCCGCCCGCCGATCTTGCCCAGACCGGTGATGATCGCATCCTTTAACCCGGTTTTCTTCCGGTTGGCCTTCAGCTTGCTCGTGTAACTGGCCACCCCCTTGAATTGCAACACATCCACCGCCTCCATCCCCGCGTCATGCTCCTGGAATTTCCCGCCATCGCAGACGGAGATCAGCCGTTCCCTCGCCCCGAGCGGAAAATGAAAGGAGCACTTTGGACAGACCTGCAGGGCCTTTTTGAGAACCTGGTTGTAAACCATCTCGTTGCAGCCGGGACACTTGGTCCACAACCCGCTCGGCACCCCGCGGGCCCTCGGTTTGGACTCCTTGCGTGGCTCGTACTTTCTTCGTTCAAAAACTGGCATGGGTTGGGTTCGGTGGGTTAGCGACGGGCCACGGTCAGGGCGACAACTTCCTCGGCCCCTGCCCGGCGCAGGATCCGCGCACAAGCGTCCGCGGTCGCTCCGGTCGTGAACACGTCATCGCAGATTACCAACCGCTTTCCCCGGGGGTCAAACCCCCCGGCCAAGGCCAGGGAGCCCCGCAAATTCCGCAACCGCTCGGCCCGGCTCAGACGCGCCTGGGGAGCGGTGGCCTTGACCCTCCGGATGGCCTCGACCACGGGAATCCCCCCACGCCGGCCCAGCCAGTCGGCGATCTCCGCGCTTTGGTTGAATCCCCGTCGGCGTCTCCGCTCCGGATGCAGGGGCACCGGAACCAGCGCATCCCACCTTTCGCCGGCATAATATTGCCGGAAGCCGTCCTCCAGCCATCTCCCCAGCCACGGACGCAGATGGAACTGCCGCCGATATTTGAAACCCAGGATCGCCTCGCGGATATATCCCTTTTCCAGGTAGGCCGCGCGCAGACGTGACAAGGACCAGTCCCGGTTTCCGCAGTTTGCGCAGGTGAAAACTTCGGTCACCGGCCGCGGATAAGGCTCGGCGCAGCGCTCGCAAAAAGGCCGCTCCAGACGAGCCCAAGGTCGGGGTGGACGCGCCGCCGGGAAAATCAGTCCCGCGGCCGCTTCAATCCAGACGCGCACGGATCGGACGTCCCCACAACGTAAACGCCACCAGCAAAAGAAACACAAAAGGAATCGGTCCCGCCTCCAGCGAAGGCCCCCACCAGCCGCCGGAGACCTGGGAAGACTCCTTCCAAAATCCTTCACAAATCCGCAACCCGGCCACCCAGCCCGCATGTAACCCCACCGCCGCCCAGAGATTTTGCTGCTGCCAGACCAACCTCGCCAAAATCAGGCCCGCCACAAAGAGCCCCGCCAGCCGCCACGGGTCCATCGACCCGGCCCAAAGTTCCAGCTTCGTCCACGCGACAAAACCGGAAAACCATCCCGGCCCGATCTCTGCCTGGGGCCGGAGAAAATGCGCCACGGAAAAAACCGCTGCGTTGATGCCAAGCAACAGGGCAGCCGGTTTTTCCCCCGCCGCCCTCCAAAAGGCCAGACCAAGCACCCCGCGAAAGAAAAACTCCTCCAGCACCGCCACCAACAAACCCGTCGCCAGTGCGCCGGCCCAAAGATCGACGCCCGGAACCCCCGCCCAAGTCCTGACTCCCAGGAAGCTTTGCACCCACGCCGCGGCGGCCACCATCCCGGCGCCCAGCAGCCCCCATCTCGCCCCCTTGAAGCCAACGCCGGACCAGGACTTCGCACCAAAAAACCTTTGGGGGCCGTCTTTCCAATAGAGGAGCAACCCCGCCCCTCCCAACAAGGCCAGGACCATCTGCACCCGCCCAAAAATTCTTGGCGGGGTGAACATGCCCGGGGCCACCGCATCCACTACCGCCCTAACCCCGGGAAACAACAACGCCGTCAGCAGAACCCAGGACCCGACAAAGCACGCTGTTCCCTTCCAGCCTCGGTTCATCGCTGCATCTTGTCGCAGCCATCGGCCCCATGAAACCCCTTTCTCCCCTGAGCAGGCCGATTGCCCCCCGGGGGCCAAGGACGGTAGCATTTCCCCTTATGCCGGAAGCCAAAGCCATCGCCCCGTTGGAGTTTGA
Source organism: bacterium (assembly GCA_009921985.1). Lineage (GTDB taxonomy): Bacteria > Verrucomicrobiota > Verrucomicrobiia > Methylacidiphilales > Verrucolacustridaceae > Verrucolacustris. The sequence goes on from RFWS01000028.1 coordinate 6,517, forward strand.
AAAGCCGCTGGTGGAGTTCGAAAAGCGGCTGGAGGAAATGCGCAAACTCACCGGAAAACAGAAAATCGAGGCTGGGGACGAAATCTCCTCCCTCGAAAAGAAGCTGGAGGAAGCCCGGCGGGATATTTACGGAAAGCTCAACCCCTGGCAGCGGGTCCAGATCGTCCGGCACCCGCAACGGCCTTACCTCCTGGACTATCTCCGCCTCGGCGCCACCGAGGTGACGGAGCTCGGCGGAGACCGCGCCTACGGGGATGATCATGCCCTCATCGGGGGATTCGCCACGATCGGGGGAAAGAAAGTGGTGTTTCTCGGCCACCAAAAGGGCCGCGATACAAAGGAAAATCTTATGCGCAACTTCGGCTGCGCTCACCCGGAAGGCTACCGCAAGGCCCTCCGCCTGATGCGTCTCGCCGACCGGTTTGGTCTGCCGATCGTCAGCTTCATCGACACTCCAGGAGCCTTCCCCGGCGTCCCCAGCGAGGAGCGCCACATCGCCGAGGCCATCGCCGTGAATATCCGTGAGATGTTCAACTTCCGCGTACCGATCGTGGCCGTGGTCATCGGCGAAGGCGGCAGCGGCGGCGCCCTCGGCATCGGCGTGGCCGACCGCGTGCTGATACTGGAAAACGCCTACTATTCCGTCATCTCCCCCGAGGGCTGTGCCAGCATTCTTTGGAAGGACCGCGCCTTCGCCCCCCAAGCGGCCGAGGCCCTCCGCATCTCCGCCCAGGATCTCCTCCAGTTGAAGCTGGTGGAGGAGGTCATTCCCGAGCCCGAAGGCGGCGCCCACCGGGATTGGGAATCCACCGTGCGGGCCTGCATGGAAAAAGTGGGCAAACACCTCGCCGAACTTTCCCGCCTTTCCCCGGAGAGACTTCTCCAGTCCCGCCAAGAGCGCTACCGCTCCATTGGCTCCGTTGTGGAAAATTAAAGTCCGAAATCGGAATCCCCGAAACTCAGCCCTCTTCCCCGATTTTTCCAAGCTCATCCCGAAGTCGCGCCGCCTCCTCGAACTGCTCTTTTTTCACCGCCACGGCCAGATCCTCCTGTAGCCTCTTTTTTCGGAGTTTGCGGAAACCTTTTGGCACTTTGCCGGCATGACGCGTGCCCTTTTGGCAGTCATTGAGGACATCCTGCAAAAGCTCCGAAAAAACCCCGTAGCATTCGCCGCAACCCAGTCGCCCAGTTTTCCGGACATCCTCTGAGGTGAAACCGCAACTGGGACAGCGTTGGGACGCCGCCGGGGTGGGAGAGGGAATCAGCAGGCTCTTGGCGGAGATTTCCTTGATCTCATTTTCCACCGCCGCAGCCGGATCCTCCTTCCCTTTGCTGGCAGCCAGCTTGGAAACCGCCGCCCAGATGTCGAAATCCACCAGATCCTTCTGGGAAAGCTGGGGGATGCACTTTTCACAGACGTGCACATCGATCGACTTGCCGTTCACCAGTTTGCTCAGGTGACACGTCGCCTGGTTGCCCGGGCAGAAAGTGCACTCCATAACCTTTAGTTAACCATGGCCCCGCCGTTTCGCAAACCACCCGCCGCCCCACCTGTCTGGATCGCGGAAAAAACCTGGCAGGAGATCGAGTCCACCGGCACCGACGCCTTTTTGGCCGCCTGGTCACCTGGCCTCCGCCTCGAGCGCTGGGGCAGAACCCTCCGCGCCATCGCCACCCGCCCGGACCCGATCCCTTGCGACGACACGCTTCTGACTCCCCCTCCTGCCTTTCCCTGGAAAGCCAAAAGGGTGATCTGGCAGGTCGAGGGCGAGAAAACGGCCCAACACCTTCTCGGTGAGGGATGGTCGACGGAGGTCGCGGAACTCGATCTCCGGTACGGTATCGACCTCAGCCCGGGATCCGCCCCCGGCCTTTTCCCCGACCAGCGGGAAAACCGGATCTTTCTTCGCTCCCTCCGTCCAGCCTCCCTGCTGAATCTTTTCGCTCATACTTGCGCATTCGGAGTCCTCGCCGCCTCCACGGGAGCCACCAGCCTCAACATCGACACCTCCGCCCGCGCCTTGGAACGGGGCCGTGAAAATTTTTTTCGGAACAAGTTAGCGGATAACAATCACCGGTTCTGGAAAGAGGATGTCCGCAAAGCCCTGCCACGGCTCGTTCGTCGCGGAGAAACCTTTTCCGCCATCATCCTCGATCCCCCCACCTTCGCCCATGGCGGGAGTGGCAAAGCGTTTCGGATCGAAAAAGAGCTCGGCCCCATGTTGCTCGACTGCCTGCGCCTGCTGGCCCCGCGGGGCAGCCTGCTGGTTTCAATCAATGATTCCAAAACCCGTCCCCGTGATCTTGAAACAATGGTTCGTTCCATTCTGCGGCAGAAAAAGATAGCGGCCCGGCTGGAGCCGTCCCGTCGCCCGCCCGAAGTTCCCGCCATCCGGATGCCAACCGGGGTCTGGATCAATCGGGAGGATTGACACTCCTCCGTACGGGCCGAATTTCTTAGCGCGTGAATGGTCTCCCATCGCTGGCTTCGACCGCCTTGAACCTGTTCCGGGAATTTATCCCCGGAAATCAGGATGCCGCCCGCTTCTGGCTGGAAGTCGGTTCCACGGCGCTCTCTCTCCTTCTGGTGTTGGGTTTGCTCCTGAGATTTTTCGGCTCGGAAAACAGCCGGCCGGGGTTGGTGTTTGCGGCCGGGGTGTTCGGGGTGCTCCTACTCGCCGCCGGCGCAGTTGCGGTGGAGCTCTACGTCCTGCCGACCCTTCCCTCCCCCGTCCTGAACGCGGTGGATTCCGTTTCGTCTTGGGCCGCGGGAAAGATTCAACAGCCAGCTTGGCCGGCTCGCACCACCCTTCTGGCGCTTGGTTTGGCCGGAAGCCTGTTGCTGTTGGTCTCCCCCCTCACCCGCATGACCTTCAAGGTGCCCGGATTTCTCGCCTTGGTGGCCTGGTTAGCCGCTTTGGCGGCTGCATGGACCGTCTCCGCCGTGATTCGCACTAGCCTTACCGCAAAAAGTGAAATTCAAGCGCCGACCAAGAATAATCCTTGATTGGAAAATGGGAGTTTCCGTTAATCCCCCAGCGCGTTTGCCAAAGCTTCCCTGACGCGATTCATTTCCGACGTTGCCAGGCTTTTGGGTGCAGCCACGGCCGGCCCCATGACGACCCGACAAACCGCCCCGGGCTGCGGAATCTGAAAGCGATCCCAGGAAGGCATCTCCCAAAACCGACTGTAATGCGCCGTTACCGGATAGATCGGGATCCCGCTGTTTGCGGCCAGCGCCAAGACCCCATCCTGAACCTTGCCCCTCGGACCACGTGGTCCATCGGGCGTGATCCCGATATCCCGGGGCTGCGGCCGCTCGAGTTCCCGCAGAAGCTCCCGCAAGGCGTCGCTCCCGCCCCGGGAACTGGATCCCCTCGCCCCATCGATCCGAAACCGGTTCATGATTCGGGTGATGAACTCCCCATCCCGGCTCCTACTCACCATCATCAACATTCGCCGCCCAGGACAAAGTCGCTCATAGAAGTAGGGCATCATGAGAATCCGGTTGTGCCAGAAGGCCCAGATTCTGGGTTGATCCGGATTTTTTGTTACAAGCCCCTGCGGATCCTCAAGACGATGGCGGAGCGTCAGGGCAAGCCCGCGAATCAATCCGGCCATCAGAGGTGGACTTCTTTCCGCCAAAACCTGTTTGATCATTTTTTTCATGCAAACGGCTTTCGGTTCCACCAACGGGTGATGGATCTCCATGGGGTCTCCAGGACCAGTTCCCGGATCAACTCCTCGGTGGAGGCCGCCCGCTCCTCCTGCACCCGCCCTAGCAGAAACAAAGCCGGAATCATGATCAGGGCAATCAGGATATACAGGATCACAAAGCCGTTCAGTTGCATTTCCGTGCCGATCCTGAACCCGGCCAGTGTGTCCGTGAGCAATCCCCAGCCCAACGGCGAGAGCCCGGCCGTCAGGCTTCCCGCCACGCTGAACAGGGCAAAAAAGTGGCTTCTCCCCATGGCCGGCACAGTACCCATCAGCAACCGCAAATGCGCGCTGCTATACAGGGCCAATCCGATGCCCGCGGTGGACTGTTGCAGGACGAAGGTTCCCCAAGTGAAGGGCAACAGGTGGGCGGCCACCGCCCCCCATCCGAGCCAGTGAATTCCCAAAACCACTGCCGCCAGCACGAGGACCGGTCGGCTCCCCATCCGGTCCAGCCACCGTCCCGCCCGCAGGGAAGTCAGCACGTACACGGTGCCCCACATCAGATGGAGAACCATAAAAAGGGAATCGGAACATTTGAACTGGTCTCGGGCGAAAGGCACAAAAAAAAGCCCTCCGCCCGCCATCGCCAGCATCATCGTCGCGTGGAATGCGATCAGCCGCCGGAACGGAGGAAATTTCAGGATTTCTTTCCACGGCACGCCCTCCGAACTGGCGGTCTGGGGGATGGGTGCATCGGGAATCTTTTTCAAAAAAACCAGCGAGGCAGAGGCCAGAGCCAGGCTGGCTCCAAACAACAATCCGAAGGAGGAGGCCTGGTCTGTCTGATTTAAATACCAGGCCGTCAGGGCCACAGTGATCAGAAGTGCCGCCTGGGAGGCGGCCTGGTCGAGGGCAAGAAAACGGCCCCGCACGGGCTCCGGAACAATCGCGCTGATCCAGGGCAGATACCCGCTGAGGGAAATCCCCCGCATGGTGTTGAAGAGAAAAAGAAAAAACAGCATCAGGGCCTGGCGGGAAAAGTTGTCAATCGACAGGGGCAAGGCGGCGACCAGCACCAGTCCGGCGATCAGCACACTGCGGGAGATCCAGCCCCGCAGGACGAAGTTGCGGTACCCCACCCTCTCCACGAACCGCGCCGCGGGGATCTGGAAAATATTGAGAAGGGCGGCCAGGCAGGCCAGCACCCCCAAGACCGTGGCCGAGGCCCCCAGTTTTTTGAAATACAACATCATGGGAAGCCCCATCACCAGATAGAAGGAGCTGGTGTTGAAAACCTGAAACAGGAACGCGTTCAGGAGGGGCCCACGGACGAGCCCGCCGTCT
>RFWS01000271.1 GCA_009921985.1 bacterium
TCTCCGCCTCGTTTGGAAAGCCTGCGCGGAACTAAATTCCCAAACCTGGGTCGGCCTAGGCCGAGGTTCGGACCACAAACATTTTCTCGGCGGTCATGTCTTCCATGCTCCGCGGAATCCCTCCCATCCCGAGCCCCGACTGCATCCTTCCGCCAAACGGCATCCAGTCCACCCGGAATGCGGTGTGGTCGTTCACCATGACCGCAGTGGCCTGCAGATTGCGCACGTAATAGAAGGCCCGATTGATGTCCCGCGTGAAAACGGCCGACTGGAAACAGACCGGCAAGGCGTTGGCCCGCTTCACCACCTCCTCCGGCTTGTCGAACGGATAGACACACACCACCGGACCGAACACCTCGTCACAAGACACCTTGGCGTCCTCCGGCGGATTCCACAGCACCGTTGGGGCGTAACAGCTGGCCGAGATCTTTTTACCCCCGCAAAGAAGGCTGGCCCCTTTCTTCACCGCCTCATCCACCCAGGCAGCCACCCGGTCATTTTCCGCATGGCTGATGAGCGGTCCGATTTCGGTCCTGGGATCGGCCGGATCGCCCACCACAAGCTTGGCCGCCTTTTCGGCGATCTTCTGGGCCAATCCCTCCGCGATCGAGGGATGGGCAAAAATCCTCTGCACCGAAACACATACTTGCCCTGCGTGGTAAAAGCCGGCTTTCACCAGCAAGGGTAACGCGTCCTCGAGATTGGCATCGGCTTCCAGGATCACCGGCGCCACCCCCCCGTGCTCCAGAACGCAATTGGCTCCCGGGGCCAGTCGGGACCGCAGGGCCCAACCCACCCGGCCCGAACCTATGAAGCTGAAAAAACTCAACCGTGGATCGGTGACCAACAGCTCCGCATCCGCGTTGGCGCAGACCACTGCCTGGCACCATTCCTTGGGAAGACCGGCTTGATAAAGTAGATCCACCAAGGTCAGGCAAGACAACGGGGTCTTGGTAGCAGGCTTAACCACGACCGGACATCCGGTCGCCACCGCCGGGATCACCTGATGGATGATTAGGTTGATCGGGTGATTGAAGGCACTGATGGCTGTGACCAAGCCGCCCGGCTCGCGATAGGTGTAGGCCATCCGATTCATCGAAGCCGCGTTAAGTCGCATGGGGATTTCCCGACCGAGCAGATGCGGAATGGCTTCGATCGCCACCCGAACCCCTTGGATCGCCCGAACCATCTCCACCTTT
>RFWS01000272.1 GCA_009921985.1 bacterium
CGAGGAGCGACGGAAGTTGATCGGGGAGGTGGAGAAGCTCAAGGCGGAGCGGAACACCATCAGCAAGGAAATCGGCGTCCGGAAGGGGAAGGGGCAACCGGCCGATGAACTGATGGCAGGGATGAAGGAGAAGTCGGACAGGATTGCGGAGTTGGATCGTTCGACGGCGGAGGTGGAGTCGCGTCAGGAATCTTTGCTTTTGACCATTCCCAACCTGCCTTGGGAGGAGTGTCCGCAGGGGGGAGGGTCGGCTGACAATCCTGTCATTTCCACGTGGGGTAGTCCCAAGAAATTCGACTTCAAGCCCGTCGATCACGTGGCGTTGGGCGAGAAGCTGGGGATCCTGGATTTCACGGCGGCGGCCAAGGTCTCTGGCAGCGGCTTTGCGGTGTATCGCGGGGCGGGGGCAAAGTTGGAGAGAACCCTGATCCATTGGATGTTGAATCTGCACGCGACCTCGCACGGATACCTCGAGGTTTCCCCACCGTTTTTGGTGCGGGAAGCGAGCATGGTGGGAACAGGGCAGTTGCCGAAGTTCCGTGAGGACATGTACGCGACGGAGGGTGGGGAGCTCTTTCTGGTGCCGACGGCCGAGGTGCCGGTGACCAACCTACACCGCGAGGAGATTTTGGCGGAAGGGGACTTGCCGAAGAAGTATGCCGCCTACACGCCCTGCTTTCGGCGGGAGGCGGGCAGCGCCGGTAAAGAGACCCGGGGTCTGGCCCGGATGCACCAGTTCGACAAGGTGGAGTTGGTCTGGATCGAGCACCCGGATCGTTCGATGCAGGCCCTGGAAACGCTGTGCGGCCATGCGGAGGCGGTGTTGCAAAAGCTCGGACTGCATTATCGTAAAATCGAGCTCTGCACGGGGGATATCGGATTTGGAGCGGCGCGGTGTTACGACCTGGAGGTTTGGGCGCCGGGCATGGGGCAATTTTTAGAAGTTTCATCCTGTAGCAACTTTCGGGATTTCCAGGCGCGCCGGATGGGACTGCGGTTTAAGGGGGCGGACGGAAAAAACCGGCCGTGCCATACGCTGAACGGCTCGGGCACGGCGCTGGCCCGGCTGTTCATCGCGCTGGTGGAGACGTATCAGATGAAGGACGGGAAGATTGAGGTTCCTGAGGCAATCCGGCCGTTGTTTGGGGCGGAAAGGATCGGGTAGACGGGA
>RFWS01000273.1 GCA_009921985.1 bacterium
TTGATGGCCTACGAGGTGACCCGGGATTTTCCCCTGACCCGGAAAACCATCCTCACGCCGATGGGGAAGATGAGCGCCCCCGTGTTGAAGGGGCAGAAGATGGTGCTGGTGCCGATCCTGCGTGCGGGGATGGGATTACTGGACGGGATGCTGCGAATGTTTCCCTCTGCCCGGGTGGCGCATATCGGGATTTACCGGGATCACCGGACGCTTGAACCGGTGGAGTACTATTTCAAGGCATCGAAGACCCTGCGGGACCGGGATCTGATTTTGATGGATCCGATGCTGGCGACAGGGCATTCCGCCGTGGCGGCGGCGGACCGGTTGAAGGGGGCCCGGGCGCGGAGCATCCGGTTCATGTGTCTGTTGGCGGCAAGGGAAGGAGTGCGGAACTTTCACCGGCATCATCCGGATATCCCGGTGTTCACCGCGGCGGTGGATCCGAAGTTGAACGACCATGGCTACATCGTGCCGGGGCTGGGGGATGCGGGAGACCGGATCTTTGGGACGCTTTAAGTTTGGGCGGATGCAACCCGCAAAAGAAACGTGCCACCGATGATCAGGAGGAGGCCGAGGATTTTGAAAACGGTGATAGATTCGCCGAAGGCGAGGATGCCGACCACGGCGATCAGGGCCGTGCCCACCCCGGACCAGATGGCGTAGACTATCCCCACTTCCAGCGTTTTGAGCGATGATGCCGACCACGGCGATCAGGGCCGTGCCCACCCCGGACCAGATGGCGTAGACTATCCCCACTTCCAGCGTTTTGAGCGATTGGGCCATTAGGTAGAAGCTCCCCAAATAGAAACAAACCACCCCGAGGGAGGGCGCCAGACGGGAGAAACCATGGGAAAGCTTGAGGCAGGTGGTGCCGGAAAGTTCCAGAAGGATGGCGAGGAAAAGCAAGAACCATGGGTTCATAAAAATTAATCTAGCCGACACCCGGTTGGGCGAAACGTAATTCGCCATGAACGACTTTCTGGTTATTCTAAGAAGGTTATGAAGTCTTGGATTTTTGTCGGGTTGTCGGCCGTTTTCTTTGGTTGCGCCAAGGATGGGCAACTGCACGAGGCCAAAAAAAATACCGTGATGGTGGAGGTGACCTCCCAGGTGTGGGACTACCGCCTGCCCTGGAATCCCGGCACCGTTTCCTCGGGGCGCGGGGCCGGTT
>RFWS01000274.1 GCA_009921985.1 bacterium
CGCACTGGATTAAGGAGCAGGATTAAGATTAAGAAAACCCCTTGCCTTAAGAATCAGAGCTCACTTCATCTTAATCTTTTCACTTAATACTGCCGCCAACGGCGGCCGGGGCTACTGGCTTCAGGCTACAGAGGCCGTGTGTCTCCCTATCCCCCATCTTCCAGATCCCATCTTCTCGGCCGCAAGGCGGCCGCGGCGGCCCGAAAGCTCGAACTATGCCGCCTGCACCTGAAGGTCCTTCAGGTTGAGATGCGGGGAGCGGGAAGAAAGATTAAGCATCTCCAAGCCAACAACCTGGTTCTGCTCGTTGTAATCAAGAATCAACCCGGGAGAAACCTCCTGTGACTCCACAATCTTCGACTCGTCCAACCGCAGGTAAAGGGCGTCTGCCTTGGAATCCACACGAATTTTCACAATTTTCCCTTCATAGCTCTGTCAAAGAATACACTCAATATTCTGGGTGGTACAAATTCCATGTTCACGACCACCCGTAATACCCGGTCGCCAAACTCTGGAATTTCACCAAATCTCCTCTCCAGCAACGGGTTCCGTAGTTCGGACTGAACCCTCGCCGGATGAAAAAAAGCCCTCTCCATCCAGGCAATGGAAATCCCTCTTGCCCTCATGACGTCCTTAGCATGCTGGGTGAGCACATACCTTGTTTCGTTCTTTTCATCGATTCCCCCCACCCAGAATTAAACTGCGCAAACCAAAAAAGGATGCGGTGGCCAAGCAAGAAAGTTAGGCCGAAAAGACCCCAGTCTTTATCCAACTCGACCCCCGTCCCAGTGAGCCGATGGGGTGAAATCAGCGCTTCTCGATCGGCACAACTTTGCGGCCGATCGCCGGGCCGACGTACTCGCTGTCCGGACGGAACAGCCGGTTGTCCGCCCACTGCTCCAGCACGTGCCCCGTCCAACCCGCGGTCCGGGCCACGGCAAAGATCGGGGTGAACAGATCCGTCGGCAGCCCCAGGCTGTAGTAGACCGTGGCAGAGTAGAAATCGACATTGGCCTCCAGCTTCTTCTCCGTCCGCATGATGTGGGCGATCCGTTCGCTCATCTCAATCCACTTCGTCTCCCCCAACTCCTTTGTCAGCTTCTCCGCCATCCGCTTCAAATGCGGCGCCCGCGGATCCAACACCTTGTAAACCCGATGCCCGATTCCCATG
>RFWS01000275.1 GCA_009921985.1 bacterium
GAAATCACGCCGTTCATGTTCAACGTGTTTCCTGAATTTGCGCCCAACATAAAGAAGTTGGCGGAATTGTTAAGAACATCGGCACGGATCGTGCTGGAACCTCCACGCTCGGCAAATCCGATGATCTTGTTGCTCGTTGTCGTCCCGCTCATGTCGATCGAGAGGGTGTTGGAGATGTCAAAATTCTCCAAACCAACGGTGGTATTAGCGCTACCTGCTAGAAGGAGCTTAGAGCCAGCACCGCCGGTCATCACACCTCCGCGGAATCCTAAAATGGTGCCTCCATTGGATAAGGTCAAACTGACCCCGTTGCCCAGCGTGGTGGTGGCGTTGGAAATAGTGAAGGTGCTCGATCCCGCCGTGAGCACGTAACCGGATGTGTTAAAGGTCAATGCTCCGACGTTGGTTGTAATGGTAGAGCCGTTGGTCACGGTGATGACCCCCGCAGTGCCTGCAAAAATCAAAGTATCGGTAGCTCCGGGAATGGCTGTGTAGGTTCCGGTTCCCCCCGTGGAACTGGTGTTCCAATTTTGCGAAGAGGATCCCCAGTTGCCCGTGCCACCCAAACCTGAGGTGCCTTGATTCACATCCCAGTAATAAGTCGCCGCACGGAGAGATTTGGCGCTGACAAAAATCACCACGGCGGTGGCGAGGAGAATGAGCAGGTTTCCTTTTCGGTAATTCGCGAGCGCGCGCGCGTCGTGGTTATGAATTTTTGTCTGGTTCATAGAGGTGCTCTCCTTTGCCACTTAAGTGATAAAATATTTTTCATCACAATATTTGCTTAACCATACTTGGTGACATCTGAAAACTCAATAGCCTGTTTATGCACATATTTGCACTCAAAAACATAACATTTAGGCATTTATGCGTGTTAATTGTTCATTCTTTTTTAACTTTTTGTTTATGAAAAACATGCATATGAGTGCATATGAAATAAGGTGCATAAAGAAGCATTTTGGGCTCTAATTTCTCCTCTGAAATGAAAAGAGTAACCCTGACGGATGTCGCCAAAGAGGCAGGGGTCCACCATTCCACCGTCTCCCGCGCCCTCAAGCACCACCCCGGTATCCCCGAAAAAACCCGGGACAAGATCATGAGGGTGGTCCACCGCCTCAAATACGTCCCAGACCCCCTCCTCTCCGCCCTCGCCGCCTACAAAAACGCCCA
>RFWS01000276.1 GCA_009921985.1 bacterium
CGAAGCTTGGCTTCCTCGGTCCAGATGCCGGCCATCGCCGGTCGGGAATAGCGTGGGATCATGGAACCTAGAGAGTGCTGATTCCCAGAAGTCTCCTCAAGGATTCAATCCCACTTATTCCTTCTTTTTGCGAAAAAACCGGGAACCTTTCGACAATTGGCAAAATGTCTAAATATCTCCTTCAGGAAGCGGGGACCGGAATGTCCCAGCGGCCAAAGAAGATCTTCAGCGCCTCGGGCCGACGGGGCACACCCCCGGGCAGCCAGACTGTCACCGCCTTCCCCGGCCCATACCCCGTCACCCAGACCGATCCCCCATAAGTTCCCGTTTTCGCCCGGATCGGCTTCTGCGCTCCTTTCCACAACAGTGCCTCCTGCAGTTTCATCCCGGCCGGACCGTCCCACGGCGGTTTCCCCATCATCCACGCCACCGCCACCTGATGCTCCCGCCGGATCGTCGTCATCAAATCGGCTCCATGGCGCGCCTCTTTCTCCTTCCCCTCCATCCACCTCTCGGGAATTTCTCCCTGAATCAGGCCGCTGCGTTTGGCATACCCTCCCAGGATTCCACCCCCCAATTCCACCGCCAGAAGATCAAACGGTGGATTAAGAGATTTTTGCAAAGCCAGCCGCAGGTTGTCTCCATCCGCTCCCGGCAGGGGCACCTCCACGTCCTTGATTAATCCGCGATCCAACGCCGCCCAGGCAATGACGGTCTTGAAGGTCGAAGCTGGCTCCCTGACCACATCCAGATCCGTCTCTTTTCCCGCCAACAGCAAGGTCTCCCCCGCTTCCGATGTCTCCAGGATGACCGCATCCTGGGCAAATTGACCCAGGCACGTACCAGCCCAAAGCAGCGCCAGAAAAAGAATCCTCATGCACCCCACTCTTTCCCGAACTTCTTCCAAAAGGGAGTGAATCTTTTCGCTTCGTACTCTCCCGGCACATCCACCAGATCCACCGCCGGCACCACTTCCACCTCCACCTCCTTTTGCAACGCTGCCAGGCATTCCCTCCACCGCGGAGAGGCCGACTCCGTCACCGCCAATCTCTCCACCCCCATCTCCCGCATCGCCTCCCGCAGTTCGTCCGCCGTTTGCCCCAGGCGAATTTCATGCGCCGCCTCGACCGCACATTCGTAAAGGAAGAAGAGCCGCTTAAAACTCAACC
>RFWS01000277.1 GCA_009921985.1 bacterium
TGTGGTGGAAAAATTTGGAGCTGTTCCAAAGGAGTTGTCCAGATTACTGGCGATTTGAAAGGTGGCAGCATCCAGTCTCGCTAACGTAAAAACTGCCATGCAAAAAGTAAAATAAGGTTTCTTCATGAGGTTATCCTACATGATTACCGATAATTTCACCCCCCCCATGCATTTAATCTATCCTTCTGCCATTCAATGATCTATAGAAGTCTTTCATGGTAAAGATAGCGCTATTGTTCTCCGGTCAAGGGGCCCAGCGGGTCGGCATGGGGACCGACCTAGCCGAAGCCTCCCCGGCCGCACGGAAGATCCTCCAAATGGGCTCAGGCATCCTGCCGGAGGACTTCTCAACCATTCTAAAATCCGGACCCGAGGAAACCCTTACCCGTACCGCCTACTGCCAGCCTGCCCTCTATCTGCACGGCCTCGCCCTGCTCGCCGCGTTGAAGGAAAAGAGGTCCGACTTCACCTTTGCTGCCACCGCCGGTTTGTCCCTCGGGGAATTCACTGCCCACGCCGCCGGCAGCACCTTTTCCGCGGAAGATGGTCTGTGCCTTGTCGCGCGCCGTGGCGTCCTTATGGAACAAGCCTGCACCCAAACCAAAGGCGCCATGCTCGCCCTCCTCGGCGCCGACGAGGCCCTCGCCGCCAAAGTCGCCGCCGCCGCAGGTTGGGAAGTCGCCAACCTCAATGGAGGCGGCCAGGTCGTCCTCTCCGGTTCCGCCGAAAAACTCGAAGCCGCCCAGGCCGCCGCCAAAGAGCTCGGCGTCAAACGCGCCATTCCGCTTAAAGTCGCCGGCGCCTATCACTCCTCCCTGATGCAGTCGGCCAAGGAAGGCCTCTCCGAAGCCATCAGCAAAACTTCTATGAAAATGCCCTCCGTCCCCGTCCTCTCCAATTTCCTTGGACGCCCCGCCCGGGACGTAGCGGAGATTCGCTCCAGCCTGCTCGATCAGGTGACCGGAGCCGTCCGCTGGGAGACCTGTCTCCGCCATCTGGCCGATTCCGGAATCCAACAATTTCTTGAGCTGGGACCCGGGGGAGTCTTGGCCGGACTGGCCAAAAAAATTGTTCCCGATCTTCCTTGCCACAGCGCCGGAACTCTGGCGGAACTGGAGAAAGTCATTCATGAACTCCCCCGCTGAATCCCGCACCGCTTTGGTCACCGG
>RFWS01000278.1 GCA_009921985.1 bacterium
TGAATGACTTTTACGATCATCGTGAGGCTTGGATCCATTACTTCACCAAATGCCGAGAGTCAGCCACTGAAGGCAACGAATTGGGTGTTCTTAAGACTCAGGAGTCGTTGAAGGTATTTCTCGATTACGTTCCTCAGCGCAAAGCATCAATCGATGCTTATGGCCGTACCAACAAAGGAAAACGCAAATACTCTTACACCCGAGATCCTCATCGAGGATTAAAAATCGAAATCTGCACTGCCTTTGGAAAAGGGTTGTTGGGCTTTCCGAAACCGGAAGATCGGACGATTGATTATCCCGGCTTTGCTGCAATTCTGAATAAACACCTCGGAACAAAGACTCTCAGAATCACACGTTACGACATCGATAACAACATTCGCCGCAAGGAAATGAAGCTTGGCTGTATTCCCAAGACGCCTGAATTGGTAAGGATTGTTGGTCTTATAAAGAAGGATTCTGGAATCGATTTTGACGATTCACTGCTCTGGGCTCCCTGAACCGAGTGGCTTTTTAACTGCTTCGAATAAGTATTTCGAAATTACCTGCTTTAAAAGGCCGGTAGCAGTTAGATCCGACCATACTGTTTTTACAGGGGTCTCCGTTGGGAGATAAAGAAACCGGACACTGGATAAAAAACAAAATCGACCGTTGTAAAAACGACCGTTGCTTGTGGTGACACAGGGACTTTGTGTTTCTTAATCCGGATTTACAGAGCAACCGATGATCCGTACCCGTCAGTCTTCAAAATCAAAGAACACCTTTTATGCGACTCACTCTGAACGTTGAGTATGAATATAAGAGCCGTCCTCCCGTAGTGATATGGGGGGACTATGCTTTTATCGATCTCCTCTGCCGTTGAGTAAGTGAATATTAATAAATATAAGAATGAAACGACCTACTTACCATAACCCCCTTCTCTCCCCCGAAGTACGACCCCTTACCCGTAAATCTCCCAAACCCTCACCTACCATCCCCAAAAAGAAGAAGGAGAACGATTGTCCCAAAGGTCCGCCACCCACAAAGGCAGAGTCGGATTACATTCAAAACGGCCTTCAATTACCGAAAGAAAGGGAGAATTTGGAAGCGTTGTTAAGGGATGTGGAACTGAAGGGCTATTTGGATAAAGAGTACTGTTATCGGT
>RFWS01000279.1 GCA_009921985.1 bacterium
GCTCCGGCTGCAGCTCCGCAAACAAGCGCACGGCCCAATCGGTCACATGAAGAACGTGTTGCGGTTCCTTCTCCCAGTCCTTCATCAGGGCCAGGGCTTCCCGGACAAGCGGTGTCTGGGGAATCATCGGGTAATATTGCGGATGGGGCGGGGCGCGATATGCCCCAGCCAAACGCCGTAGCGGAGCCCATGGGTGCTGATCCGGACATGGGAGAGGCGAAGCCGTTCGATGACCTCATCCAAAACCAGAAAAGCGGGCAGGGCCAAAGTGACGCGGTCTTCCGGCATGCCGGGCAGCCGGGCGATCTCCCGAGCTGACAAAGGAAGAAGCCTAAGAATGAGTCGGACCAATTCCGGTCGACGGATGGGGAGATTTTCCAAACGGCGGGCTTTCACGTTTTTTTTGCGCAACAGGCAAGCGTAGGCGTGGCCGGAGCCGCCGGTGAAGGTGGCCTGGGCGAAGCGGCTGGGACGTGAGAGTTTGCCGAGAGCTTGACTGATTTTCTCGCGGGCCTGCATCCATTCGTCGGGCGAGGGAGGTTGGTGGGGAAGAAGGGTGTCGCGCACGGCCACGCAACCAAGGTTGAGGCTGCGGATTTTGGGTTTTTTCGGTGAGAGGGAGTCGATGACCTCCAAGCTGCCGCCGCCGAGGTCGAGGTGGTAGCGGGGGCGGGGAGGGGCGGTGAGGGAGCGCGCGGCCAAACCAATTAGTCTTCCCTCCTCCTGGCCGGAAAGCATGAGGATCGGTTGCCCTAATATTTTTGCAGCTGGCCGAAGGAAACCCTGACGATTGCGGGCCCTCCGGAGAGTGCCGGTGGCCACGCCTACGACCCGATCCGCCCCGAAGGAAACCACCTTGCGCTGCAGGGTCGACAACATCCGCAGGGCGCGACGGATGGAGGCGGGCTGGAGTTTTCCGGTCACGGCCACGCCTTCCCCCAAGCGGACCGGGTAGGCCTTTTCATGAAAGATGCGCAGGACTCCTTTCCGTTGCTCGGCCAGGAGCAATTTGAAGGTGTTGGAGCCGAGGTCGAGCACGGCTCCGCGAATGGCGGCGGAGGGCATCCGAGGGTTAAAGCGTCCCGCGGCGCGGTCGGCAAAACCTTTGGCAAGCCTCGACGGAAAGCGTCTGAATAGGTT
>RFWS01000280.1 GCA_009921985.1 bacterium
GGGAGAGAAACCGAACTTGTGGAGACTGGGCAAAGTGACGGCGCTGTGTGCGCACCGGCCGGTGGCGGGAGTGCGGCGGGCCTTGGAGCGCCTGCATGAGCTGCAGATCGAGCTGATTTCCGGGGCGGAACGCGGCCGGGTTTTGGAGGAGGGGATCTTAAGGCTCTGTTTGGATTAAGCCCTGTGGGGGGTTAACATCGGTTTCATGCTCTACGACGAGTTTGGCGAGAATCGCCTCGCCGCTTGGTTCCGCGGTCTGACCATGACGGCGCGGATCCAGATCGTTTTGTTCTCTTTGGTCGGGATTTTGCTCGCCATGGTGGGAGCGATCGCCCTGATCGAACAACCGGCCATTCTGCTGCCCACCGAGGGGCCGGATGCCAAGCCCGTGCCGGGTGAGCCGACCAACCGGCCGACCGCACCCAACGAGGCCAAGATTTGGCGGCGGGCGGAAGGCCTCATGGCCGAAGGGGCGGGATCGGCGATGTCGGTCGAAAGCAAGGGGGAGATCGAGGCGATGCGGAAGTTGGTCGCCATGAAACCCGAGGATGCCGACAGTTGGGACCGGTTGGGCAAGAGCCTGTATCTGGCGGGGGTGTACGACGAGGCGGTCAAGGTCTTCCGGAAGGCTTTGGAGCTTTCCCCGGGGAACAAGGAAACCCTCGCCAACCTTGGCGTGACGCTGAAGACCAAGGGAGAACTCACGGAGTATGAAAAAGTGGTGGACGCGCTGGCCAAGGTGGATGCCCAAATGGCCCGGGAGTTGATGGATTTTTCACCGAAAAATATGACCACGGCCATGACACCCAAACCGGGGCAAGGCGGGGCTACGGCCCAGGCTTCCACGCCGTCTGCTCCGCCTAGCCCGCAGATTCCGGCTTCCATTCCCGGCGGACAGGCCAAGCTGACCGAGCAGCAGCGCGGTGAAATCGATGCCTTACGCAAGCTGGTGGCGATGGATGAGAAGGATGCCGACAACTGGGACCGGTTAGGGAAGGGGCTTTTTTTGGCGGGTAACTATGACGAGGCCGTGAAGTGTTTTCATAAGTCCCTTGAGCTCAAACCTGCCGTGCCGGAAGTCGTCGCCAACCTCGGTGTTACCCTCAAGACCAAGGGGGACATGGCGCAGTACCAGCAGGT
>RFWS01000029.1 GCA_009921985.1 bacterium
ATTCTTCCTTATCTGGGCGGGAATCGGCCTCCTGGCCGTCACGTTCCGGCTCACCCCGACGTCGGTGGAGTCCATGCCCCTGCCCGGGTGGTTGCGGTCGTTCGTGGGCCTTTGCCTCCGGCACGGGGACTTCGTCTCGATGATGCTCGCCTCCGCCCATGTCTATTTTTCAGCCGTGGACCGACTGGGACTCAGGCAGGCGCGCATGACCGCGGCGGTCATCCTGGTGGCCTCGGGAATCCTGGAAACCTTCGGCACCCTGACCGGCATCCCCACCGATGCCTTCGGACCACGCCTTGGCGGAGTGTTGCCCATCGCCATCCCCCTCGCCTGGTTTGCGGTGGTGGCGGGAGCCAACCTCACCCTCAGCCAGTATTGGCATGGAGCCACCCGGGCGCCGCTGGCCATCGCCACGGGAGCGTTCGCCCTTTTTTTTGATTATCTGATGGAACCCTTTGCCTATGCGATCCGAGGCTACTGGATCTGGGCCGGCCACGTGGTTCCGCCGCAAAATTATTTCTCCTGGTTCATTTTCAGTGCGATGATGGCGTGGATCACACCGGTCCATGCCGCCCCCTCCAGGAAGGCCGATCCCCGCCCCGCCATTACCCTGGCGATCATGCTGGGCCTGTTTCTGGCGGCCCGGATTTCTCACGGGATCTGATCAGAAGCAGCCCGCCATCCGACGCACCAGCACAGCGGCACCGCGGGCCATTTTTTGGCCCAAGGTCAGGCCATGCCGACGGGAAAAGACGTCATATCCCGATGATTCGATGGGATCCAGAATCCCGGCGTAGAGCTCCCGCATGAGCCACGTGGCCAGCCGCGGCCCCCCCGCAGCCAACTGCCCAATACCCGGTTCCGATTTCCGATACTGCTCCCGAGCCCTGGCCACCTGAAACTCCATAAACGCCTTCCATCGGCCCGAAGGTCTTCCCTGCAACAGCGCCTCCCTTTCAACGCCGTATTCCTCCCGCTCCTTCGCCGGCAAATAGATCCGGCCGGCGGCGGCATCTTCCGCCACGTCACGCAGGATGTTAGTCAACTGCATGCCCCGCCCCAGATCGAGGGCGCGCGGCTCGGCCGTTTCGTCCTCCAAACCAAACACCCGCATCATCATCAGACCCACCGTGCCGGCCACACGATAGCAGTACAGGTCGAGTTCCTCCCACGTCCGCAGGTCCACGGGCCCGGCGTCGCCCGCCACGCCCACGGCCAGATCCTGAAACCATTTCCTCTGAATCTTTTTTCGCTCCGCCGTTTCCCGGAACGCCGGCATCCACTCCTCCCCCGGCCGGTTTCCACCGGAGCCGAAGGCGCGTTCCAGAATTTCCCCCGCCACTTCCGGACGCATGCTCTCTCCCCGGCCGGCCGCCCGGTCAATCGCGTCATCAATCGAGCGGCAACAGGCATAGACGGCGTAGGCATCCCGTTGCACCGCCGGGCCCAGCACATGGGAGGCAAAATAAAAGGTGCGTGCGTGCTCGCGGGTGACGGCGCGGGCCGCGGCGTGCGAGGCGAAGAGATCGGGCGAAAGAGCCGGGGGCAACGGACTAACTGGTACGGACGGATTGCCGCACCCATCCGATCGCCTGGGAAACGGAATCCTGCTCTCCCGGGCTCAGGTGGGATCCGACCAACAAGGAGGAGGCCTCCTCAAAGAGGAGCCGGCAACGCTCCTGCATGGCGGGGATCGCCCCCGATTTGCGGATCAAATCCTGCACTTTCGAAATGGAGGAGTCATTGCGGGCGGGGTTCTGGAGACACATCTGGAGGAAAGACCGGTCCACCTCGCCAAGCCTTTCGTAGGCCTCGCGCACCAGCAGGGTTTTTTTGCCCTCCAGCAAATCAGTCGGAAGAAGTTGGTCCCGGCTGTCGAAATGGGAGAATTCCAGGAGATCATTCTGAATCTGGAAGGCCAATCCCAAGGGTTCCATGACCAGCGCGAGATCCTCCTGCTTTTCCGGTCCAGCCCCGGCCAGAATTGCCCCCAACACGCTCGGGGCCTCAAAGGTGTAGCGGGTGGTCTTGAGCAGATACGTACGCTCGATTTCCTGGGCGGTGACCCGACCAATGTCGCGGGATCCGAGAAGAATATCAAAGATCTCACCCACACCGGTGTCAGTGATGTAGGAAAGGAGTTTTTTCAGGGCAGCGGAACGATGACTCTCTATAAACGAGGTGCCCTGCAGGGTTTCAACCGAAAGGGCAAAAAGAAGATCACCCACCACCACCGACACCCCGTGACCGGTACGTTCCGCCGTACTCAGGGGTCCCAGCCTCTGCTCCACCAGTTTGTGAAAGGTGGGGAGGCCGCGGCGTTTTTCGGAGCGATCAATCAGGTCGTCGTGCACAAGCACAAAGGCATGCAACAGTTCCAGGGAAAGGGCCGCGGCCAGCACGGATGGGTCATTTACCTGTTTCTGACCACCTAGGCCGCGATAAGTCAGGGCAAACAGCAGGGGTCGGATCCTTTTTCCCTTCCGTCCGACAAACTCACACATGTCAAAGTAGACCGGCTCAAACATCTCCCCGTAGTCGTACCGCTCCTTTTGACGGTGAAAAAAGGCCTGGATTTCCCGCTCCAACAGAGAGGGAAGCGTTTCAATTTCGTGGCGAAGGGAGAGTTCCATGGGAGGCATTACGAACCTTGGGAGCCCCTTCGCCAACGGGAAAAGAAAAAGTTATTCATATCGAATATTCGCTGCCTTTGGGGCGTTCCGATTTCGGGATAACCTGAAGTGCGGCGTGCTCGGCAAACACCAGATGATGGGCCGGCACGCTCTTGGTCAAGAAGACTCCGCCACCGACCGTGCTTCCTTCCCCCACGACCGTTTCCCCGCCTAAAATGGTGGCCCCCGGATAGATCGTGACCCGGTCCTCGATGGTCGGATGACGTTTCCGGCCCCGCAGGGATTCGGCACCGCTGACCGAACGCGCCCCGAGGGTGACTCCGTGGTAAATTCTGACTTCCCGCCCGATCTCCGTGGTTTCCCCGATTACGATGCCGGTGCCGTGATCGATGAAAAAGGACGGGCCAAGGGTGGCTCCGGGATGAATATCGATTCCCGTCCGGCTGTGAGCCCATTCCGTCATCATCCGCGGCAGGAGAGGAACACCCAGAAGATAGAGTTCGTGGGCCATCCGCTGGACGGCAATCGCCTCAATGCCGGGGTAAGCCAGAAGAATTTCCTCCACATTGCGGGCGGCCGGATCGCCGGTCATGACCGCCTCGACATCCGTTTTCAACACCGCCCTGACCGACGGAATCCGCGAAAGGAAAGAACGGACCTTGGACTGCACCGACTCCCCGCCCCCGCCTTTGGGAAGGCTTTTGGTCATCTCTTTCTCCAACGCCTTCTCCAGCGATCCCAGAAGCTCGGTGATCGCGGGGCCCAGTTCCCGCCCCTCGAGATGGTCCCCGTCGTAAAATCCCGGAAAAAGGAGATGCAAAAGATCCTCGGTCATGGCGGCCACGGCCGCTTTGGAAGGAAGTTGGGCCGCCCCCAGATGGTTGATGGCCCCCAATTCCGCATAGGACCGGGCCATCTCCGAGGTCAATGGATGGTGCGTGCTCAAACGTGAAATCCTAGCGGAAGGGGGTGCCGTGGGGCAATCCGATGCCAACACCGTTTTTGTTGGGCGGAAGGCCCTTCCGATGGCTCAATCATGGGGTGAAGCCGGAAGTGTTTACCCCCGCCAGCCTTCCTTCCCCCACCCCGGGACGATTGCGCTACGGAGTCCTTGGGTTCCCAGTGGCTCACTCTCTTTCTCCGTCCATGCAGGAAGCGGGTTTTCGCGCGCTCGGCATCCAAGCCGAATACCTGCGGGTGGAAATTCCCGGCCAAGAATTGGCCGGGGCCATCCCCGCGCTGCGTCAGGCCGGTTTCCAAGGATGGAACTGCACCTTGCCCCACAAGGAGGCGATGTTCGCCCTTTGTGATGCGGTGGATGCCACGGCAAAGGAGTCCACGTCAGCCAACACCGTAGTCGCTTCAAAAAATGGTCTGCGCGGTTACAGCACGGATGCGGATGGCTGGGAAGATGCCGTGGCGGAGCGCTGGAAGCTTAACCTGGCTACCCAGAGAATCCTGATCCTTGGTTGCGGCGGCGTGGGCCGCACCCTTGCCATCCGTCTGGCCCAAAAAGGCTGTCGCGGCCTCATCTTGGCCAACCGAAGCCCGGAAAAGGCGGCACGGTTACGGAAGGAAATTCTCCCAACCGCCAAAAGCATCATTTCCGTGATCGATTGGAATCAGGAAAATTTTAAAAAAACCACCCTGGAGACTGATCTGGTGATTCAAGCCACCTCCCTGGGATTGTCCCCCACGGATCCTCTGCCCTTGCCCGAAGGTTGCCTTCGTACTGGCCTGAGGATTTTTGACACAGTCTATCGGAAAGATTTCACCCCGTTGATTCGTCTGGCCCGGTCCCGCGGCGCCGATGCGGTGGATGGGCTGGGGATGTTGCTCCATCAGGGCGTCCGGGCCCTTGCTATCTGGACCGGGCGAGCCGCTCCGGTTTCCGCCATGCGACAGGCCCTCGAAAAGGAGGCTGGACGGCCCTTATGAACCCCTGGATCGAAGCCGCCGCTGTGTTTGTGTTTGGATCCTGCGTGGGTTCTTTTCTGAATGTCTGTATCCTCCGCTGGCCCTTGGGTCTCTCCATTGCTCATCCTCCCTCGCGTTGCTCGGCCTGCGGCTTGAAAATTCCGGCAGCCTTGAATCTTCCGATTCTTGGATGGGTCTTTCTGCACGGCCGGGCCCGCTGTTGTGGAGCACATCTGGATTGGCGCTACCCGCTGGTGGAAAGTCTTACGGCAACTCTATTCACGGTTCTTTGGTTTATTTATCCACCCAAACTTTTCTTTGCCTACGCCGTGCTCACGGCGGGCTTGATTGTCGCCTCCGGCATCGATTTTGATCACTTGGTCATCCCAGACGGTTTGACCATGGGAGGCGTCGTCCTGGGAATTTCCGCCAGCTACCTCCTGCCCGAGCTTCAGGGAAAAACTAATCCCACCGATGCCATGATTCGCTCGGTGCTCTCGGCGGCGTTGGGTGGAGGATTGCTTTTTCTTTTGGCAAAAACCGCCTCGTGGTTTCTGCAAAAGGAAGCCATGGGCATCGGGGATGCCAAACTTTTGGCCGGATTGGGCGCTTTTCTCGGTTGGAATTCCCTGCCTTGGATTTTAGCAATCTCCTCGATCCTCGGAACATGCGTGGGATTGGCCATGATTTTTCAAAGAAAGCAAAAGCTTGGGGTCAAACTTCCATATGGGCCTTATCTGGCCTTGGCGACTATTGTATGGCTTTTGGGGGTCAAATTTTTAATTTAAAAACATCTTTGGAATAACACGTCCTATTTTTGGTTAAAGCATTATTCAACAAACGTTTATACAACTACATATTTAGCCTTAATTACCACCAAATTGGGTTCTGATAGATAGACAGAAGGTCAAAAAATCTCCTGTATATGGGGGATGCGGAAAGTCCTGAACTCAACATCTTGGGCATATAGTTTTGTAGTTTGGGTTTTTTGCAATTTTTCCTTTTGCTTAGGTTCCTCATCCCCATCCCTCTCCCTGCAGGAAGACGGTTCCTTGGTTGTGCAAAATGGGAGCGGATCCTCCTCTGAAATTGTTAAACAGGGCACTCCCCGCCAATCGGTTCTGATTGCCGGGAACAATTGCAACGTCAGCTACGGTTTTAATTCCAAAGGCAAAAAGGTGATCTTATTGAGTTCCCCATCAAGCTCCACGAATGCCGTAACTTTTACGCTGGGCGGAAAGCAAATCACCGTTCCACCGAAATCAGCCCTGCGAATCACTCTAAACGAGTCCAACGGAATCGAAAAAATGGACGGAAATCCCGCCGAAACTGTCCAGTTTCAACCCATTCCGGGAGCCGGCCAAAGCGGGGAAAGTTCGGATCTTTCCCACTCCTTATCCCAACCCCCGCCAACCCAAACGTCACCGGTGCCCTTGACCTCCCCCAAGGATCTGAGCTCCCAGGAAGCTTTTGCCAACCTGGCATCACCAAAAACATCGTCATCGTTGGACGCTTCGACCCCGCCCTCCGCCTCCCTGGAAAATACCGGGGATCAGGATCCGCTTTTCCCGGCGGATTGGCCGGGCAAACTTTTGGTGGCCCCCATCCCAGAAAATCAGATGGAGGAAGAAAAATTTTATGTCCGTACGGAGTTCGGCCCCAGATTCGTCAGTTCCATGAACTTTGTTTCCGTTTCCGGCCCCAATTCCGCGGTCACAGCCTACAATCAAAAGGAGATTGCGTTTAGCACGGGATACCGCCAGGACCTTGACCTCGGCGTCTGGTTGACCGACTGGTTCGGTTTGGCCATTGAAACAGGTTTTGCACTCAATGCGGTTCGGGGAAACACCGAAGGAATGTCCGTCTCGAGCACCACCTTCTGGACAATCCCCCTACTTGCTCAGCTCTGCTTCCAGTACCCCAACGATTCCGGTTGGTATCCATTTATCAATTTTGGATTCGGAGGTGGGTGGACGGTCTTTAAGGTGGGCGGGATCAACTATTTGCCCGGCGTTCCCCAGCTTTCTGGCACCGGAAACTCCGTCAATAACGCCTATCAGATTGCCGCCGGTGTTCGCTATCGCCTTTATCAAGATTTGAGTATCAACCTCGTCTACAAGTTTTACGGAAATAACCAAGCCAACATCAATCTCGATAACGGGGTTCAGGCCACCTTGGGTTCTCCGGTAACCCAATCCGCCGAAGTTGGTTTAAATTTTGCTTTTTAACCGGTTTTAACGACTGCCCATCTGGGCGCGGTCCCGAAGATAGTGATCGGCCAACACCAACCAGGACATCGCTTCCACCATCGGCACGGCACGGGGTAGAACACAGGGATCATGTCGCCCCCGAGCCTTTAGCTCGGCCGACTTCCCCTTCACATCCACCGTTTTCTGGGCCTTGGAAATCGTCGCCACCGGTTTGAATGCCACGCGGAAAACAATGTCCTCCCCGTTGCTGATTCCACCCTGCACCCCTCCGCTCCGGTTGGTGCGCGTCCGCACCCGCTTCCCTTCCATATAAAATTCGTCGTTGTGCTCGGAACCGCGCAACCTCACCCCGAAAAAGCCGGAGCCGATCTCAAATCCCTTGCTGGCCGGCAAGCTCATCATCGCCTTGGCCAGATCCGCCTCCAATCGATCGAACACCGGCTCACCCAATCCGATCGGACAACCCTTGATCACACACTCCACAATCCCTCCGACCGAGTCTCCCTCAGAACGCACCCGCTCAATCAACTTGACCACCTCGGCTGCCTCTTTCGCATCCGGCCAACGCACCGGGTTGGATTCCACCTCCCGATACGACACCCCAACTGCCGGTGCACGCGCCGTGATCGTACCCACCTGCCGCACAAAGGCGGTCATCCGGAGTTTGGGTGCCAGTTGCCCAAACATTTTTTTGGCGATCGAACCCCCAATCACCCGGCCGATGGTCTCGCGTGCGGAGGTTCGGCCCCCGCCCTGCCAATTGCGGATCCCGAACTTGGCTTGGTAGGTGTAGTCCGCATGGCTCGGCCGGTACATCGTCTCCATCTCCCGGTAGGCCTCCGGCCTCGCATCCTCGTTGCGTACCCACACGGAAATCGGGGTGCCCAGCGTCTTCCCGCCGAACACCCCGGAAAGAATCTCGCAGCGATCGGCCTCCTTCCGGGGCGTCACAATCTTGCTTTGGCCGGGCCGGCGCCGATCCAGATCCGGCTGAATATCGTTCTCCGCAAGGGGGATTTGGGGCGGACAGCCATCCACGACGGCACCTACCCCGCCGCCGTGGGACTCACCCCACGTCGTCACCCGATACAGATGCCCAAACGTATTGGCCATGTCTGATCTTGCCCCGAAATCTCTTCCAACCCAAGCCTGCGAATGCCCCTTCTCGCTCTTTGGACCGGCCCCTGCCAAGATGGCTTCATGTCGAAAGTTCCCGGCCATCTTTGGCTCCTCGGACTAAGCGGATCAGGAAAAAGCACGGTGGGGGAAATTTTGGCCCGTGAACTTCACTTACCCTGGCGGGATACGGATGCCGAGATTACCCGGGAAGCCGGCGTGGACATTCCGAAAATTTTTCAAACCGAGGGAGAAGAAGGATTCCGCAACCGGGAAAGCCGGATTTTGGGCAGGATTTCAACCGGCCCCACTTCGGTGGTTTCCTGCGGTGCGGGGATCGTCATGCGGCAAGCAAACCGGAACTTGCTGGCCTCCGCCGGCCTCCGAATCTACCTGAAAACGGATCCGGCCACCTTGGTGCGCCGCCTCCACGCCGCCCAGGACCGCCCCCTCCTGGCGGGGGGTTCCCGCGAAGAAACCCTCTGCCGGCAACTGGGCCAACGCGCCTTGTTTTATGAAGAAAGTGAAATTCAAATTGATGTCTCTGCCCTCCATCCCCAACAAACAGCCGCCGCCATCCGGGAGCGCCTGCCTGCCCCGTGGTCCCGCTAAACGCAAACCAGATCCTCCGTCAGGTAGCCGACCGGATCGGGTTGGATGCTTTCGGCATCTCACCGGTGCGGGCCCCCACCCATGCACCAGACTTTTATCAGTGGTTGGCCCAATCGTTTCAGGGAGCCATGGACTGGATGGCTCGCAACCCACACATTCGCGCCGATCCCCAGGCCTACGACCCCAGCGCTCGTTCTCTCCTGGTCGCCGGGCTGTCCAGCCGGCAAACCAGCCCGGCCCTGCCCCGGGGACGTATCGCCGCCTACGCCCAGGGTTCCGACTACCATGATGTACTCCGGGAAAAACTTGAATCCCTTGCCCAGGAAACCATCCAAAAATGGGGAGGAAAATTCCGAGTTTGCGTCGATTCTTCCCCGCTCCTGGAAAAACCCCTGGCCGCCCTTGCCGGAGTCGGTTGGCAGGGGAAAAACACCCTCCTGATCCACCGCCAACACGGACCTTGGCTCCTGTTGGGATGTCTCCTGACAGACCTACAACTTCCAACTGACCAACCGGACTCGGACCACTGTGGTAGCTGTACCCGTTGCCTCGATGCTTGTCCGACCCGCGCCTTTCCCCGTCCCTACGTGCTGGACGCTCGCCGCTGCCTGGCTTACCTCACCATCGAAAACCCCGGCCCGATTCCCGAGGAATTTCGCCCGCTTCTCGGAGACCGTCTATTCGGCTGTGATGAGTGCCTCGAGGTCTGTCCTTGGAACCGCCACGCCCAAAACTCCCGGGAAATGAAGCTTACTCCCCGGCCTCGTCCCGATCTCCGGGAAATGCTTACCTGGGATGATCAGCGTTTCCGCTCGGAATTCCGTGGTACGCCAGTATTTCGGCTCAAACGAAATCGATGGCTGCGAAACATCAGCGTGGTCTTGGGCAACATCGGGACCGCGGAGGACCTAGCCGCCTTGGAAAAAGCCTCCCAAGAAGCCGATCCCCTTGTGCGGGAACATGCCCACTGGGCCGTTCAGCGGATCCGCGGTCGCACCGCAACTTAGGGATTAGACGGCGTCGACGGAAGACTCCCGGATTTTTTACCTTCCTCCTTCTGCGTTTGGGGCAAAAGGGTCTGGAGTTCGCTGGTCTTGGTCTTGCCGTCTTGTTCGGGAATTTTTTCCGCCTGTTCCCCGGTCAAATACCCTTTCTCCACCAACGAATCCGCAAACGTCGCGTTGGCATCCGGGGGATAAATACGGTAGGCCGACCCCACAAACTCCATCGCAGCCTCCTTGTCACCTTTGGCAAAGGCTTCGGCTGCCTTCGAAAAATAATAGATCGGACTGGATGGATTCGGTTGCAGGGAGGCGAGGAAGTTATCCGCCTTGGCCTTGTCCTGCCCCAAAAGGTCACAGAGATAGATCTTGTAAAGACCCAGATCGTTTTTGGGCTGGCTGTTGATGAAAATCTGGAAACGCTCGCGCGCCTCCTTGTATTTGTTGTTCAGAAAAAGGACCTCTCCCAAGTTGAACTGCGCCATGGGAAGATCAGGCTGAAGCTTCAAGGCTTCCTCGAAAGCGGCTTGGGCCTTGGGCCAGTCCCTTTGCCGCGTATAAATCGCGCCCCGGAGATTGACGGTGTTGGCTTGTCCAGGTTTCGCCTGTTCTGCCAGATCCAGAAACTTAATGGCATTCTCCAGATCATTGCGGGAAAAAGCCTGCGCTGCCCGGACATACGTGATCTTGAACCTTTCTTCCGGTTCAGCGGGAAGATCATCTGTGCGTTTGACCGCGTCCAATGCGCCAGAGGAGCCACTGGAAGGCTTTTTCCCGCACCCCGCCCAAAGGATAGGCCACACTAACCCGAGGAAACACAAGGCCATGCGCATGGAATTCTTATCCCAGAAGTGTCACATCTTCTCAATCCGATTTTCCCTTTCTTTTCAAAGCCCGGCAATTGAGGCAAATCATGCTCATGAAGTTTCTTGTGACCGGCGGCGCCGGTTTTATCGGTAGCCACCTCGTCCGCCGCCTCTCTGCCCGGGGCCCGGTCACCGTCCTCGATGATTTCTCCTCCGGAAAAAAAGAAAACCTGGAAGGTCTCCCGTGCGCCCTCCTCCACGGCTCCATTCTCGATCCCGCCGCACTCGCCGAGGCCTGCGCCGGCGTCAGTCATGTGTTCCACCTCGCCGCCCTTGTCAGCGTGCCCGAATCCATTTCCCACCCTGCCCGCTGCCACGAAATCAACGTGGAAGGCACACGCCGGGTCCTCGCGGCCGCCACGACGGCGGGTGCCCAACGACTGGTTCTGGCTAGCTCCTGTGCCGTCTACGGAAATGAGCCCACCATGCCGAAAACGGAAACTTCCCCCACCGCACCCGCCAGCCCTTACGCCGAATCCAAGCTCGCCGGGGAAAAACTTTGCACCCAAGCCCAGCTGCCCGCTGTCGCCCTTCGCTTTTTTAACGTCTATGGGCCCCGCCAGGATCCCCGCGGACCGTATGCGGCCGCTGTGCCCAGGTTCCTGGAGGCCGCCCGCGCCGGCATCCCGCTCACCATTTTCGGCGATGGCCATCAGACCCGTGACTTTGTGTTCGTCGAGGACGTCATTGCCGCCCTCGAGCATGCGGCCCTTTCTCCCGCCATGTCGGGGGTCTACAACGTGGCCTCCGGCCGATCCGTCTCCGTTCTCCGCCTGGCTGAACTCATCCTCGCCCTCAGCGGTCTTCGCTCGGAAATCCGGCATGCCCCAGCCCGCCCGGGAGACATTCTCCACTCCTCCGCCTCCATTGAAAAAATCCGCGCCACCGGCTGGACTCCCTCCTTCGATCTCTCCGCCGGACTACAAAAAATCCTCTCCGCCCGCTGACCTATCCTCCTGTTATCCTCCCTCCCAACCTGCCAAGCTAGGTTCATCCAGCCCGGGTGGTGGAATGGCAGACACAAGGGACTTAAAATCCCTTGGGGAGAAATCCCCGTGCGGGTTCGACCCCCGCCCCGGGCACATCAGTTCCCTCCATGACCAAG
>RFWS01000281.1 GCA_009921985.1 bacterium
GGAATCCCCGGCCTACA
This sequence comes from bacterium, assembly GCA_009921985.1. Lineage (GTDB taxonomy): Bacteria > Verrucomicrobiota > Verrucomicrobiia > Methylacidiphilales > Verrucolacustridaceae > Verrucolacustris. Next base: position 18 of record RFWS01000281.1, read on the forward strand.
CCGATCGGATTATTCGGATCTTGGACGAAAAGTTCCTACCCGGCCTTTCCAAGAGGGTCGTTCACAAGGAGTGGTTCTCACCGGCCGATTTCGAGACCCGGGACGCCGTGGTGGGCGGTTCCCTTTACGGCTGGGCCTCCCATGGAATGGTTCCTTCCTTCTTGCGCCCCCCGATACGCTCCCCGCTTCTCAAAAACCTCTACTTTGTCGGCGGCACCACCCATCCCGGCGGCGGCCTCCCCCTTGTTCTTCTTTCAGCCGAAATCGCCGTACGCCTGGCTTCTAAAACCTGAGGGTACAGCAGGGACGATCCTTCAACTCGTCCGTTTGATTTTGGAGTTTTTTAACTTGGACGGTTGCATCGGGTGACCGGGACGGCCCCCCTACCGGATCATTGAATTACAATTTTTCCGGCGTCTCCAATAGCTCCGCCACGCGGGCCAAAAGCCGTCCCGCCGCCCCACCGTCAATGACCCGGTGATCAAAACTTAAGGTCAACCTCGCTTCATTGACCGGTTGGAACGTGTTTGTGACTTCATCCCAAGCCGGCACCTTCTTGGCCGCGCCCAACCCCAACACAAGACTCTGCTCCGGAAGCGGAATCGGCGTGGCCCACTCCAATCCGAACGTTCCGTAGTTTGTCACCACCGCCACGGACCCTCCTACCGCGTCCGCCGGTAACTTTCTCTCCTTGGCCTGACTCATCAGCTGTCCGTACACCGGCAGCATCTTGTCCAAGGAAGTCTGATTCACTTTCCGCAACACCGGCACCAAAACACCATCCTCCGCCTCCACCGCAAAACCGATGTCAATCGAGCTGGGATGCACAATCCGGTTTCCCACCAACCTTCCAGCCGGGACGCTATTCTCTCCCAGCGCAATGCCCAAGGCCCTAGCCGCATAAAGCGTCGGTCCAGGTTTTCCAGGGTGTTTTTTCCGGTGCGCCATCACCGCATCCATCCGGGCCCCACGCCCCACCGTGGCCAAGGGCCGGGTCCAGCTGCGCCGCATCGCGTCGGCCACCGCCACCCGCATCGACGAAGCCGGCGTTAGCTTCTGTTTTTCCAGATCGGCAATGAACCTTTCAAAATCCTCGATCGTCACCCGGCCCTTCGCCCCGCT
>RFWS01000282.1 GCA_009921985.1 bacterium
ATGACCGGTCCAATGGCTTCCCCATTTCCCCCTTCCCTGGGGTGTTTCATACCAAGGCATATAATGCATGAGCAGGGTCTTTCCTTCCCACATCTTGCCCGGCAGCGAAGCGGATTCCGTGGCGACCGGGGTGGGTTCTTTTTTCTGGGTGGGTTCGGCTTTGGTTGCTTCCGCAGGGACTGGCGGTGGAGGTTGGGAGGAACACGACGACAACGCCAGCAACAGCAGGGTCGCCATCCGAATCCAACTCTGGCTCCAAAGAAGCATTCCTGTTTTTTCGGAGGATGAGCTCAAGGCAACCCCCGGTGACTTTTACGGCATCTTGGCGGACTGGGAGTCGGCTTCACCCTTGAGACCGGGGTTAAGCTTGACCGCTTCGGCATAAGATTTCTTGGCGCTTTCAAAGTTTTTCAGCCCGTACTGGTAGGTCAGCCCCATATTGAAGTGGGCCGACGCTTGGGCCTGGGAGGAAATCCCCTGGGTATCCAGAACCGCCTTGCAGGAATCCAGCGCTTTTTGAAACTCCCCGTTTTCCCGATAACAATCGGCCAGCGACAAGCTGACATACGGACGGGCAAAATCCACGTTGGGCAAAGCCACCGCCTTCTCCAAATTCTTGGCCGCCTCGGCAAAGTTACGGTCGCCCTTCATTTGGCATTCCGCCAGAACCTGCAGCACCGTGAGCTGGGCCACCGGGCTGAGGGAGACGACTTTGGCCGCTTCGTCCACCTCTTTCCGGGCACCGGCGTAATCCTTCTTTTTGAAAGCCAGCACATAGGCCTTTTTGGCCCGCGCAAAGGCCTTTTCCCCATCCGCAACCGCATGGCCAAGGGCTGCCTCGAACTCCTGCAGGGCAAGCTCCGCGTTCCCCCCATTCATGGCGTCATCCCCTGCTTTCAGGGAATCGGCGTAGTTGCCGGCAGCCATCGTGATGGACTGGCTGAAAATCATCAGGGAGAGAACAAAAAACGCGAGAGTTCGATTCATGGGGGAGGCTCCTTGGTTAATTGCGGACGAGCAGATTCACCCGGTTCCCAAGGGGAACATCGGAGAACCGCCAGACCTATGGCTAGCATCCTCGCTCTACTCTTGAGTTTGAAGATCCTTTTGACTTTACGTAAATACCTATCAACTTCTTG
>RFWS01000283.1 GCA_009921985.1 bacterium
ATGTTGTCGACGGGCATGGACTCGGCCCGGGCGGCGGCGATGGCGGTGCGGAGGCGGGGATTGAAATTGGGGTCGCCGCCGGAGAGGCGGGTGGCGACAGTGATCTCCTTGGCCAACTTGGAGAAAAGAGCCCCTCGTTTGACGTCGGTGGCGCCCTTCGCGCGTTTGACTTTCGACCAATGACTGTGACCGGCCATGGTTCCACTTTGGGGAAACAAGGGGGAAGGTGTCGAGAGTGAGGGGCGGAGATGGGGGATCGTGGATGGAAGATGGGGTGCAACTGGATTTCGGGGGGCGAGTGAACAAGGGCGTTGCAGGGGGAGAAAAACAAGGAATTATTCGAAGTCATGGCCGACGAGCGAAGTGATGAGGAGTTGATGGCCCGGATCGTGGAAAGGGACGAGGAGGCCTTTCGGACTTTGATCGAGCGGCATCAGGATCGGGTCTATGGGACGGTAGCCCGAATGATGGGTGGGGTAGGGCCGGAGGCGGAGGAGGTGGCTCAGGATGTCTTTTTGCGCATCTGGAAATCCGCCGGGACCTATCGGGCCGAGGGCAAGTTCACCAGCTGGTTGATGATGGTGGTGCGAAATCAGGTTTTCACGCGGCTTGGCCAGCGAAAACGAAGAAAAGATATTGATGGGCGCGATCTCGTGGACGAGGAGACCGGAGAAAGCCTGCTGGAACGTCAGGCAGATAGCGGGGCCAGAGCCCCATCCGAGGAATTATCCTTGAGGGAGTTACAAAAGGCGGTAGAGGAAGCCTGTTCAGAATTACCTGAAAATCAGAGACTTATCGTGCATCTAAGGCAATATGAAGGGCTGGAATTTGAGGAGATCGGAAAAATCACCGGGCAAAGCCTCACGGCGGTGAAGGCCTTGATGTTTCGGGCGCGGGAAAAGCTAAGAAAGAAACTTTCTCGATATTTGAGCGCATCCAATTAACAAAAACGTGGTTTAATTCTATATGGAGATGAAAAGGTCAAAGGGGTCGGAGCAGGAAGGGCTGGGGCCGGAGCTGGAAGGCCTTCTGGCCAAGGTACTGCCTCCCCGGGCGCCAGCTTGGTTTGCGGCCAAAACGTTGGCTCGCTTGCGGAAGGAGGAGGGTGTCGCCATGGGCAAACCTATCTGGCTG
>RFWS01000284.1 GCA_009921985.1 bacterium
CTGAATCTTATCCTGCGGCCGATAAGTCCCCTCCCACCGGACATAATTTTTGTCCGCCATTCTCTTTTGCATGGCACTCAGGACGTTCCAGTCGCCGTACACCAAGTAGGCGTTTTCCGGAATGTAATCGATGATCTCCACGCCAAGTTTCTTCAACTCCTCCACCCAACCTGCCTGCACTGGCCCGGTCCATTGGATCAACTGCATCCGCTTGCCAGGGAAATAAGCCAGGGGTTGTCGGCGGGCCTTCGTGCTCGGCAGATCCGTGTCGATCCGTCCGGCATTCAGGTAAATGACATTAGGCTTGGGCTGGTCCTCGCTGGTGTCTTGAACGGAAGCCACTTTCGAAGCTGGAATCGAAGAGGGATCGGCAGAAATGTTTTGAGTTTGGGAGGCTGAGGAAAGGGTTTTGGACTGAGCAATCGGATCACTGGAATCAGCAGTCGTGGGTGACTTGGCTGGTTTTTTTGTTGTGAGGGCACCTTGTTCCGACCGCGAAAGAAAGAGGAATAAAAATCCTGCCACCAAAAGCGATCCGAGAGCGATCGCTAAAGCCCTACCCATCAGAGGCTTACTAGGCTGTTTTTCCGTAAGATTCTCCTTATCAAAAACTTACCGCATCATCGGATTTTTACTAGCCCCTTGTGATGGAAGATCGGTGACAATTTCATGGCAAAATTCGCCCTAAAAACTTGGTCCATGGGCTAAAGGCCGCCGCCAATCCCCTTTTACGCTTACCCCATCCCAGCTATTCTCAAGAGCTATGGCTTCTGCAAATGGACTAACGATCTACGACACGACCCTGCGCGACGGCGCCCAGGGCGAGGGCGTCCATTTCTCCCTGTCGGACAAGCTTCGCTTGGCCGAAAAGCTCGCCGCCTACGGCATCCACTATGTGGAAGGCGGCTGGCCCGGTTCCAACGACAAGGATCGTGAATTCTTTCCGGAGGCCAAAAAACTAAAATGGGGCTCCTGCAAGCTGGCAGCCTTTGGCTCCACTCGCCGGGCCGGCACCCCAGCCTCCTCCGATCCCCAAGTCCGCCTTCTTCTGGAAGCCGAAACCCCCGTCGTCACCATATTCGGCAAGAGCTGGCTTCTCCACGTCGAAAAGGTTCTCCGCACCACCCCGGA
>RFWS01000285.1 GCA_009921985.1 bacterium
CGGCGAGGTGAAGCCCGAATGGTTCGATCTGCTGTTTCACGTGAACGTTCGGGCCCAGTTTTTTCTCACCCAGCGCGTCACCAAGGAGATGATCGCGCACGGCGGCGGTGCCGTCGTCAACATCTCCTCCATCCACGGCCTTGCGGGCGCCCCCGAACACGCCCTGTACGCCGCCACCAAGGGCGCCATCAACGCCTACACCCGCGCGCTTGCTATTGAGATCGCGCACCAAGGAGTGCGCGTAAACGCCATCGCGCCGGGCTGGGTCACGGTGGAGAATTATTCCAAGGCGCTCCCCGGTTTCAACGAGGAGGATGCCCGCAAGGTCGCTGCCGAAAAAATTCCGCTCGGCCGCTCGGGCGAAAAGTCCGAGATCGCCAAGCTCGCCGTCTTCCTGTGTTCCGAGGACGCCGGCTACATCATCGGCCAAACCATCGTCGCCGACGGCGGCACCACCTCTCTGATGTCGCTCATCTCCGATTTCCGGACCCAGTCTACCGCGACTTTTGGTAAAGGCTATATTCCGGGCCTGTAAAAGCACCCCTCGATTAGGTTTAATTGCCTGACGTTTCTTTGATCGGGGCGGAAATGCGCATGAAGTTGCCGTTGTTTCGGGAGGCCAACGAGCGCAGAAACTTTTCCTCCGCCGGCTTGGACATGAACGAAACCCCGTGGATCGAGGGAAGCTCATACCCGTCCTTTTTGTAGGTGGAAGCCACAGCCTCTTTGAGATAATCAAGAATCTCCTCGTCCCCCCAATTTCCCAGACTGGGCGGCGCCACCGACTGGCCCTGCTTTTTGGGCTGCGGGGGCTTTGGCGCTTCCGGAGCCTTGGGCGGTTCGGGCAACCCGGCCACTTTTACGGGATCGACCACAAACCCGTGCCCTTCTACCACCTTGCCCTTTCCCTTGGCCCGATTTTCCGCCTCCTTGCGCGACTTTTCCTGAATCTTGTCCGCATATTTTTCCCGGTATTTTTTCAACTCCTCGTTGTATTTCTCAAATTCTTTCCGGTATCCATCAAGTTCCTTTTCGTATTTCTGGCGATCCGCCGCGGAGATTTCCGAATCCGCCATTTTTTTTCGATACTCTTCCCTCTCCTTTTCATTCA
>RFWS01000286.1 GCA_009921985.1 bacterium
AAATTGGGCTGTCGGAGTGTTTGCCTCGGCTCCCAACAACTACACCCAAACCACCGATACCCAGGATGGCTATGGAATCGCCGCACGCCTTTTCGCGAGGCCTTTCGTCAATGATGCGGACGAACTATCCGGACTCGGTTTCGGGGTGGCCGGGACATATGCCAACGCGGATGACTACGCGCCGGGAAGCTCCGCGATCTCCAACGGGCTGAACAGCTTCTCCTCGGACCCGGGCGTCACCTGCTTTACCTGGAACAGTGCTGCCCAACGAAATGGGGCCATTTATCGCATCAATCCCCAGGCCTTCTACTATTACGGGCCTTGGGGCATTCAAGCCGAGTATATTGCCCAAAGTCAGGGTCTTACCCTCAATACTGGAAACGCGACCCAACAACGCCAAATTCGCGATACCAGCTGGGCGTGGCAGGCCACTTTGTCCTACAACATCACCGGGGAGGATAACTCCTTTGACAGCCTGATTCCGAAGAACAACTTCGACTTCTTTCAATCGGACGATCCCGATGCCGTGGGTTTGTGGCAGGTTGCTTTCCGGGCTGACCAATTGCAGCTGGATAGCGACCTTTTCCGCCAACCGACTCCCGGAGGTTCCAACACTTTTGCGAATGGTAATGCGACGAGCAACGTAAGAGGATTTAATTCGTACGGCTTGGCCCTGAACTGGTATCTAAATCCAAACATCCGGGCTTATTTTAATTTTGGACCTGCTTCTTCCGGTGGCTCTGCGGGTGGGACCGGAAATAACGCCCCCGGCCAGGGCAATTCAATCTCCAACGATGAGATCGCCTTTACGGCAAGGCTACAGCTGTTCTTTTAACCCCAATTCAAACCAAAAGGAAAAACATCATGAAACCCAAACTGACCTTGCTGGCTGGGCTCTGTGCCCTGGCCCTCACCGCCCAGGCCGGGCGGGAACTCCTCAACGTCTCCTATGACCCCACCCGCAAGCTGTACGAACAGTACAACGAGCTCTTCCGGGCCTACTGGAAGAAAAAAACCGGGGAAGATGTGACGATCAACCAGTCCCACGGCGGCTCCGGGAAACAGGCCCGCTCGGTGATTGATGGCGTGCCCGCCGATGTGGTCACCCTCG
>RFWS01000287.1 GCA_009921985.1 bacterium
TGACGAAGAATTTCTTGTCCATCGACCATCCGGATAAAACCGACATAGGGATATTCCAAATCAATGATCAAATAGGTGACCAGAGCGAGGACGAAAACGAAAAGAAAGATGTGAGGCCAGCTCACCCAACGAAGGCTGGAAATTTGGAAGCCGACCAGAAATGAGGAAACCATTGCCAAAAAAATAAAAAGGGCCATCACCTGCCAAGGGGGATGAAATTGGGGAATCGTGGAGCCCCGAGTGAGGAGATTGATCCACTGATCCACGGTCGACAGCAGGGAGGCGGCATCGCTCTTCGTGCCCGGACGATCCACCGCAACCTGCGCACGCCGCCAAATTTCTTTCTGAAGTTCCCGGCAGTGATGCAGCCAGGTACTGCATTTTTCCGAATCCTGATAAAGATCGATCCGTTCTGCCATATATTGTTTAAGCAAAGTACTCAGTTCGCTCCGATCCTCCGGCTGGAGGCGATCCAGTTGCCGGAAAGCTGTGGAGAGAAGGGTTGCCTCGTCCACCGCGAACCTTCGGCGTTCATCGAAGCGTTGCATGGATCCGTAGAAGGTGAAGGCCAAGAGAAGACCGTAGAGGGCCAGGATCGGGCTATCCACGATACCAATCCATTCCTTGACGGTGTTTTGACCGGTTGAGTTTAGCTTCGTGCCCCACATTTGACCTAGGTAAAGGGTGCTGAACATAGCCACGACCAAGCCGAGATAAGCAGGCAAGCAATCGAGGATTTGGGTGGGATATGGAAAAGAGGAGCCGAAAAACATCTGGTTGCGGTGGCTGAAATTCTGCGAAAGGGGTAGGTAGTTTGGGGAAGTTGGCTCGGTGGAAACGGAGCCGAAAGTCGGTCAGGAAGGCTGGATTACGGTTTCGCTTTTTGTAAACGATCTGCCTCGGCGTTTTTCTCCTGTGCCAGCTTGCGCTGTTCTGCCGCCATGTTTCTCAAAGTTTTGGCATCGGCCTCATATTTCGCGATGGCGGCAGGTTTTGGTTTGGGGGAGGCCTTGGCAGCATCTTCGTACCGCTGGGCTTTGGCATCGTAGGCTTTCGCCTGTTGCTCGTGTACTCGGGCTGAATTTCGGAGTTGATCGATTTTCGCCTGATT
>RFWS01000288.1 GCA_009921985.1 bacterium
GACCGGGCGGACCGGGCCGGTGGCGTTATGGGACGGCGCGCGGGAGCTGTTTCGCACCGTGGGCGTGCAGTCGTGGCCCGATCCCCAGGCCTATCCCAAAGTCCGCCGCCGGATCACCGGCTTGAAAAGCGAGCGCCACGTCGCTTCCCCCGGCGGCACCTTTGCCCCCGCCGAGATTATCGCCTTGTGAAGCGCTCCCTGGGCACGCGCCTGGAGATCGACCGGGCTCTGACGGAGCTTGGCCGGCAGTTGGCTAGGCTCGATGCCGGGGAAATCCGCATCCTTTGCGGTGGGCTGGAAAACCAGTCCGGCTTTTCGACGGAAGCTGGCGGAAATCCTTCAAGCCATCGGTTTCCCGCGCCAATCCCGATCCGTGTCCGCCTTCCAACCACCGAAATAAACGCCAACAACTCACCCTGCCAGAAGTGGCAAGACATCAACGGGGCGAGGATTGTAAGACTGTTTTTGTCCCATGCCGGGGCCTACGCTCACTTGATGAATCTGCTCATTTTAACGCTAGGACTTCTTTCAATTGCACCTCTTCACGCCTCCGACCTCGCTTCATGGGCTGGCCAGTGGACCATGGAGCATTCCTCACCCGTCTTTAAATACTCGATTCGTTTCGAGCCACAGGGGAAGGATCTGAAGTTTCAGATGGAGGCCTATAGCGGCACCCATTCCGGCTCCATTGAAGGCATCGCCAAACTTCAAAGCCCCAATCAGGCCGTCTGGCGTGAAGAACACCGGGATATAAAGCCACCTTTTGTTTCCGAGGTGGTTTTTACCAAACAAGGGGATCAGATATCCGTCTCGGCCAAAAATACGCAATACTACGGGGGTGCCGGCATCTCTTTTGACGAAGGAACTTACCTCCGCGGTCCGGCGAAGGAGGACCCCTACCCGCTGGTCTCCCATGCCCTGTTGACCCGTGAGGAGGAAGATCGGGTCCGTAAACTCGCAGGGGAGGATTATCCTTTGGTCGTTACCTGCCTGCAGTTGGCCAGGGTGGATGAGGTCCAGGAAAAGGATTTTCGCGGCAAAGTGGTGGATGGTTTTGTGCGTGGTGCCGCACCCTACATGAATGCCCGGATCACCATCGAAACGGACGGA
>RFWS01000289.1 GCA_009921985.1 bacterium
GAACTCCGGCACCCACGGGAAGAACGGTCGGAGCTGGGATCAGGCCAGGGGAGCTGGCAAAGACCTGAGGTTCGCCATCGGGACCGCGTCTGATACGTATCTTGGTGCCATCTTTCTCATATTCGAACTCTGTGAGTCCGTTTTTCCTCATCAGATCGATGATTCCCTTGATCTCTTTAATATCCATAGAATCGGCGAGAATAGGTTTAGGCTGTGTAGATAATCAAAAAGAAAATACTATAACGATAAAGTTTTATTAAAACAATAATATAAATGACTTAAAATCAGGCCGTCAGGCCTGCCACGCGTAGGCAGGCCACCTCAATTGCGAGGGTTTGATCGACGTTCCGGGCAAGGGCATGGCGTAGCTTTTCAAGGGATTCGATTTCTCGAACAATCTCCGGGCCGAGGTCGCCTCCGGCACGCTTCCATGCCGAACGCACCAAATGGGAGATCACATCCTCCCGAACCCTGACCAATTGCCCCGCGGAGGAGGCGGCTTGGACGGTTTCCGCTTCCTCATCCCCGCTCTCATCGTCCTCCAATTTGGCCTCGAGATTTTGCCGCGCAGACAAAAGGAAGGATTGGAGAAGGGTAGCCCGGCGGTAGGCGCTGAGTGCATCCGACTGGGCTGACTGCTCCCAACCCCGAACCAGATCCTCGATTCCTGGGATGGGCTCGGGATTGAGGCTGGGAACGACGGGGAAGGTCAGGCAGCGGGAACGGACCGTGGGCAGGAGGTTTTCAGGCCGATCGGAAGTGAGCAGAAGAAGACAGTGGTCAGGCGGTTCCTCCAGGGTTTTGAGAAAGGCGTTGGCAGCCTCCGCCGGGGGGATGCACATCCTTTCCGCCTCCAAAATCAGGGCGACCTTGAGGGCGGCCCGATGGGGTTTGCGGGAAAGGGAGTGCTCCAGTTGACGAATCTGGGCGATCGAGACGCGGCGGGATTTGGATTCCGGACGGAGGAGAAAAAAGTCCGGGTGGCCCTCGGGATCGGCGTCGAGCAGGTTGGCGGCAAGGCCCCGGCCCAGAGTCTCCAACTCCAAGGGCGGAGCCCCGGTCAGAAGGTGGGCGTGGGCGAGGCGGCCCTCCTTGGCCGCTCCGGCAAAA
>RFWS01000290.1 GCA_009921985.1 bacterium
CAACGTCTGCACGGAAAATCGCGAAGACGGAATGCTCGGGGGCAATTCCAAGGCGACGGAGAACTATTTCTCCCAATCCGTTACTTACGGAAACCCCAAGCAGGATGTCGGGTTCAGCGAGAAGGCTTTCTTCTTCAACGTCGTCGATCCCAAGTAGTTTCCTTTCATGCGTTGGTTCAAGCTTTCGGTGGTCGCTTCCCTGACCGTTTTAGGATTCTTCCTAACCGCTTGCGATAAACCAACCCCCTCGACCAAGACAACCGCAGAAAACCGCACGACCAACTCCCTGCCCCCCATCGAACGTCTTCCCCGCGAAACGCCGGAACAAAAGGCCGAACGCCTCCAATGGTTTCAGGAAGCCCGCTTTGGGATGTTTATCCATTGGGGTGTCTACTCCGTGCCTGCCGGAGAGTATCACGGCAAACCCATCGAGGGTTACGGGGAATGGATCATGCACCATGCCAGTATTCCGGTCGCCGAATACAAGGCCTTTGCCAAGGATTTCACGGCCTCCGAATACGATCCCGGGGCTTGGGCCGCCCTCGCCAAGGAGGCGGGGATGAAATATGTCGTCATCACCTCCAAACATCATGACGGCTTCGCCCTCTACGACTCCGCCGCCAGCGACTGGAATGCGGTTAAAGCCTCCGGAGCCAAACGCGATCTGATCGCTCCCTTGGCGGATGCCGTCCGGGCCGCCGGACTCCGGTTCGGCCTTTACTACTCCCAAGCCCAAGACTGGATCAATCCCGGTGGCGGCTATTGGAAATATAAGAACAGCAAAAACAACGAGCCTTGGGATCCGGCCCAAAAAGGGGACTTTGACGAATATTTGACAAAAACGGCTCTCCCCCAAACCAAGGAAATCCTTTTGCAATATCATCCCGATGTCATCTGGTGGGACACCCCCGCCAACATGACCCGGGAACGCACACAAAAGTTCGTCGATCTGTTGACCCTCGCACCAAAAATCATCAGCAACAATCGGCTTGGCCTGCAGGAATGCTTCCCCGGCGATACCAAAACCCCCGAACGTCGCATCCCCCCCCGCGGTTACCCGGGTCAGGTCTTCGAGGTCTGCATGACCATGAACGACACCTGGGGGTACA
>RFWS01000030.1 GCA_009921985.1 bacterium
GCGGACTTATGTCCCTGCTGAAGGCGGAACAGAACGCCGGAATCCGGTTGACAGAAAGTTGTGCCATGACTCCGGCAAGCTCGGTGAGCGGTCTGTATTTTGGTCATCCCGAAGCGCGTTATTTTGCGGTGGGAGCGATCGGGCAGGATCAGGTGGAGGACTATGCGGCCCGCAAGGGGGTAACCCGCTCGGAGATGGAAAAGTGGTTGCAGCCGAACCTGGCCTACGCACCGGGTCGGTAGTCGACCGGTTCATGACAAGGGATTTCCGCGCAAACCCCTATTCCATTGACCCTTTTGGGGTGGATTCTATTTTGACAGGACGATGTCCAGCCGTGCCTCTTTGCATCTCGTCCTTTTTACCTTTGCTTTGCCTACTTTCGTTTTTGCGCAAACCAAAAACAAACCCAACGTCGCGTTTGGAAAAAATCAAGACATGGAGATCGAGCTAGTTTCTGTGCCAGATTCCGTTGGCTCAGGTGGCAGGCCGGCTCCGACCGGTGCTGACGTAAAAACCTCCCAGGAAGGGCGCTGGTTGCGGATTGACGTTCCTTTTTCCACGGAGAAAAAAATCACGCCTGAAATCAAATTTAAGTTTTATCTAGAGGGTTATGAGGTCGCGGAACCCGAGGGGGCTGGAAAGGAGACGGAAAAGTTTGTGGTGTTGACCGGCGAAGTTGCCTATCGGGATGTGCCAAAGGGTACCAAGCATTACGCTGGCATGTTTCTGCCTCCTGCCACCGCCCTTCGCTTTGCCGGGACCAAGGCCAACGGAGAGACGGATTGGAGTAGCCGAAAAATGAATCTCCGAGTGGAGGCAACTGACCAAGGCGCGCTGGTCGAGGAGGCCTTTGATTTGCAGGGTGACAAAGAAAAAGGATTGAGTGGAAGAGGGGGGAAAAAGGATCCGGACTGGTATAAATCCGCAGACGCCCAGCAGGTGGTTGGAGCTCTCCTGCCGGTAACTGACACGCCCTTCTGGCCCAAAGATTATAAGCGTTATTCCCAGATGCAGAGGCCCTAGGGCGGAGCCCGCAGGAGGTATGGCTTCTTTTTCACGAGCACTGGCAGTCGATTTGGGTGCTTCCCGTGTCAGGATTCTTGAAATTGGGCCGGATAGTAAGGGACGACCGACGATTCTGGGCATGGGAGAGGAGGAAATTGTATTCGATCCAGCAAAAACCACCGACTTTTTTCCAGTCTATTCCCAAGCCCTGATCTCAATCCTTGGGCGCATGTCGACCAAGACACGAATTTGCCATCTTTGCCTGGGTGGACCGGCCGTCTTTTCCCGGATTCTTAAAATTCCGGTCACTGACTCTGCCAAAATCGATTCCATCATCGGTTTTGAGGCCCAGCAAACTGTTCCAGCCATCGAACAGGCCCTCTGGGACTACCAAATTCTACCTTCCGCCCAGCCTGGAGAAACCGAAGGTCTGATTTTGGCCATCAAAAAAGAGACGGTGGAAGAAATGTGCGCGGCCTCCAGTGCCGCCGGTTGCAAGCCCCTCTCGGTAACCTTGGCTCCAGCCGCACTTCTCAACAGTTTTCTTTTTAACTATCCCGAAGTGTCCGGCGTTAGCCTGATTTTGGATCTGGGGGCCCGCGCCAGCACAATCTGCCTGATTGAGGGCACCCGATTTTTCATCCGCGTAGTCCCGGTAGGGGCTGCCGCCATCACCCAAGCCGTAGCCACGGATCTGCAGGAGTCTTTTGCTGGGGCCGAGACCCTTAAAAAAGCCAAAGGGTTTGTCCATCCAGGGGGGGCGTATGAGGATTCCCCTGATGCGGCCACCGCAAGAATTTCCAAATTAGCCCGGGGAGTGATGACCCGCCTTCATGCGGAGATTGAAAGATCCATCACGTTTTTCCGAAGCCAGCAGGGAGGAGGCAAACCTACGAGAGCTTGGTTGGCGGGCGGAGGAATCGCGCTGGCTTACACCGACCTTTTTTTTCAGGAAAAGCTGAAAATTCCTGTTGAATTTTTTCAACCTTTCCGCCGGCTGGCTTTGGCTGGTGGCTTGGATGGTCAGTCCATCCTGCGAACATTTCCAGGTTGGACAGTAGCGGTGGGAACCGCCCTGCAAGCGGCCTCGGACTTGCCGGTTCGGATCAATGTCTTGGGGGCGGCCGGTCGGGCCTCGGCCCAAAAAGCTAAAGATTTTCCTGCGCTTTTGCTGGGCGGCGTATTTCTGGCGCTGATGTTTTTACTGCCTGGAATCCACGGCTTTTGGCAGGCTGCAAAAATCCAGGCACGCCTCGCCAGCCAGACCCAGCGGGTAGACGAAGCCAGTCAAGCCTTGGCCAAGTTGGATTCTGTAAACCAAAAATTCTCCTCCCTCGTCCAGAGGTTGGAACTGGCCCAGGCGATAGAAGAAGAGCGTATCCGCTGGCCACGGTTATTGCAGGAATTAAGAAAAAATGTTCCGCCCCGCCTTTGGATCACCAGCATGCAAGTTGTGCCGGTTCCTGAAAGCGAAAAGGCACCCCCCGGCCCCGGGAAGTCTCCCGCGATACCTCCGAAGATCCTTGAAATTCGGGGGATGTTTGAAACCCAATCGGAAAAAGCCGACGCTGAGGCGGTGGAGAACTTTCAAAAATCACTTTCCCAAGGAGGAATTTTGCAGAATGTGACCGTGCTTGAACGGGAGGCACCCCAGTACCGGGACGGGAAAACCGACCAAGTTGCCTTGAAATTCCGATTGAAAGCGGAATGGCCATCGACCATCGGTCAAGCTCCTGCACCCGCCGGCGGTTCCCGATGAAACCATCCTTGAATCCGCAACAAATGGCCGGGTTAGGGGGGGGATTGGTTGGGTTGGGTGGAGTGATTGCCTTGGCTTGGCTTGGTTTGAGCGGGCTAGGCGAGAGGCAAACGGAGGCTCAGGCCCTAGCGGAGCGAATGGGAGATCCTGCATTGGCAGCCTTGTTGTCCGAAAGTGAGGGGTTGAAAAAAGTTGCTCGAGATATTTCCGAAATCCAAAAACTGGAAGTCGAATTACAGAAAGTCGTCGGCTCCGATCCCGCCCGATGGGATGCGGCAACGCGGCAGGCCATCGGCGAAGGAAAAGATTGGGCCCAGGACCCGGGAAAGTGGAAGGATCAGCTGATTTCGGTTGTCAGTCAGATTCAGAAAGCCGCGCCGGAAGCTCATCTCAAGATGTCTCCCGATTTTTATCTTGGCTTGGATAGTTTTCGGCAAAGAAGCCCGACCTCTACGGAGGTTCCCCCATTGGCTCTTCATCTGTCGGTGGCGCAACGGTTGATGGAAAAACTTTTTGAGGCCCGAAAAGTCCGGGAACAATACGTGACACCTTGTGAAATCAAAAGTTTGACCGGACCCGGCTCCTTTTTGGAAAAGTCTGCTGAGACCGTTGCCGGCATGCCGCCTGCCAGGTCCGCCGCCCCGGCCGCAGGTCCTGAGAGAAAATCCTTTCGGATGGAAATTCAGTGTTCCCCCGAAGTTCTTTGCGAATACGTCCGGCTGCTTTCTTCCGATGAATGGCTTTTTCTGGTGAACGATCTTGCCGTGACCAATCAAAAGCAGGAGTTTTCCTCCCGATCAGAAATCGCCAAAAAATTTACTACTCCTGAGGCCTTTCCCTCAGCGGGAGGGGGGGAAAAGAAGCCGGCCAAGAAAAAGCTTTTGGAAATCCTGGCGGGCGACGAAAGCCTGGTGGCGCAGCTCGATATTGATTTCGTCGTATGGAAAAACCAGGAGGAGGGGGCTCCCGCGAAGCCTGGGAAAACGCCGTGAGGCCCTCCCCTTGGCTCCTGGCTGGAATCGGGGTGGTGCTTCTCGCTGGAATTCTTTTTGGTCTGGCTGGGTTCTTTCAACCCGGCAACGTGGAGTTCGCAGAGGTCCAAGGTGGATCCGGGAAGCAGGTGCTTGGCGAGGCCAAAAAAAAGAGTGAGACCATCGTGCGAAAACAGGCCTTGCTGGATCGAAACATGAAACTCGTTGAGGGACTCCAGCTCTCCGAGGGGGAGCATCGTGTCTTCGTCTCAGCCACCCTTGTTTATCTACCCCAGAGCCCTGAACCCGTTCAGCCCTTGGACCGGAAAATGATTACAGATGATGGAATGGAGATTGGCTGGAAAATGCGATACGGATTCGACCCAGCTGACCCCGCGATCTGTGAACAGGATCCGGATGGGGACGGATTTTCCAACCTCGAGGAGTTTTTGGCCAAAACCGATCCTCTTCGGAAAGAAGACAGTCCAGCCAAGGAGAGTAAACTCAAATCTCGCTCCGGAGAGCCCCTTGGCATGACTTTGAGTTTTCCCGAGAAAAGCGGTGGCACGTTTACCATTCGATTTCAGATCGGTTCCAAGAGGAAAGAGTTCAAGGGAAAACCGGGGGACTTGTTCTGGGTCATGGCTGGGCCCGGGGGAATCGAAATCTTTGCGGAAGAGGGCAAAATGGCGGCATTCCGTGCTAAAGCGAAGGAGGCCGGGCAAAATCACCACGTCATACCGGTTCGGGTTGTTTCCTATCAGGAAAAAATTGAAAAAATCAAGGATGCCAAGGCGGGTGGGGTGGAGGTGGAAATCGATAACTCAGAAGTTTGCTTGCAACGGGCGGATGCCTGCAAAGAGCCGCAGAAGCTAGTTTTCAGCACAACGCAACGACCCCAATCCCTTAGTTGGGACGTCGGGGAAATTCGGCTCTATACGCCCATCGGTGGGGGGAAGGAAATCGGCCCCTTTCGAGTTGGGGAGACCTTCTCTTTCGAAGGGAAAGAGTTTTCCATTGTGGGTCGCGATGGTAAAAAGATCGAATTAACTTCCGCCGGGGAAGCCGGGCAAAAAACCTTTTGGGTGCCTCCAGAAATCTCTGCACCGCTCGACGCCTCCAAACCGTAATCGGCCTGGATAATCTGTTCCCAGCCATTCCCAAGTTTTTGGTTCGGGGAGGCAGGAGCCGTTGACCCGGATGCGGGGCCGGAAATGATTAAGAAGCCCTATGTCTACCTGGCTCATTTCTTCTCTGGTTTTTTTGCTTCTGGCGCCTGCGGCTTGGACCGGCTCCGAAGCAGGTGACACGTCCGCAGAAACGGGCCTGCCCAACTCCAGCTTGCAATCTGCAGAAATGGTTCAAAGGGAAATCGATCGTCGGCGGGAGCAAACCTTTCGTTTGAATGAAATTCTGGATTTGGCCGACCGTTTGTACCAATCAGGCGAATGGCAGCACGCTTCAGCCAAATATGACCTCGTCTTGCTGGAGACCGATCCTTTTTCCCAAAGCTCAGGATTTTATCGGCGTGCACAGATCGGTAAAGCCAGATGCCTCGCCGCTCAGGCCTACGCCAAGGAAGAGCAGGGAAAAATCAGCGAGGCAGCTGGTCTCCTGAAGCAGGCCGCTGATTTGGATCCGGCCAATAAGGCAGTCGCCAGAAAAGCGCAGGATTTGCTCGAGGAAGGGAACCGTCAGGCCAACCCGTATCCAGACAATGTTGCGGTATCGGAAGATTTGATAAAAAAAACGGCGGAAATCAAGCAGCTGCTTTCTATGGCTGACCAATTGACCGAGACCGGACAATACCTGGCTGCTCGAAAAAAGCTGGACGATGTCCTCCGCTTGGACCCGTACCACCGGCAGGCCCGCAAAAAAATCGAGGTTTTGGAGGAAAAACGAATGCAAGTGGCTGATGCCCGGTATCTGGCAAGCCGGGAAAAAGCTTTGGCCAAAGTCTCTGAAGCTTGGCTATCTCCGCCGCCTGCCAAGGTTGATCCGAAAAAAGGAAGGCAAACGGGAACCGCCGGAGGTTCCGCCGCAGCTGCCTTGATCAAGAAACTGGCCGAAATCCGGATCCCGGAACTCACCTTCAATGAGCGACCGATTCGGGCTGCGGTCGAGGAGTTGCAGAAGCTGAGCGAACAGTATGACCCCGAAAAAAAGGGCCTCAACTTTGTGTTGCGACTACCTCCAGCCACGCAGGGAACGGATCCTGAATCCGCGACGGTTAGCCTGGAGCTGCGCGATGTCTCCTTACAGACCGCTCTTAAGTACCTTTGCGAGCAGGTGCGGGGTGGGGAAAAATTACGCTCCGAGGTCGAGGATACGGCGATTTTTCTCCTTCCGGCCACAGAAACCGGGGGGGAGCTTGAGACCCGCAGCTACAATCTGCCTCCCAGTCTGATAGCCAACTTGGACAAGGCTTCCAGCGACCCAAAAGCACTCGGAATGGATGTTTTAAAAAATATTGGTGTCAACACAGGGGTGGAAGGAGCTTCCTCCGTCTGTTTTCGTGATACCGGAAAAATGGTGGTACGCAACACACCGGGCGAATTAAACAAAATCGAGCAGCGGATTCGCGACGCCCAAGGGGAAAAAGCGCAGAAACAGTTCGAGGTGGAGACCAAATTCCTTCAATTTTCCGATAACGACGTCAAAAACTTCACCTTCAATCTGCAAATGGCGTATGGAAACGCCTACGTTCCTGGAGTTCCGGGTGCCATTTATGTTCCCGGATCCACCGGGGGTACCGATGGACTTCGAGGCACAGCTGGACTGAATCAAAACGGTGTCTCGGTGGTTGCCCTTCAGAGTCTGCTGGATCCGACCTTTCCCCAGGACGCTTCCAACCAGATCGGGGTGAATGCCCAAATTCTCGGGCGTGGATTTTCCGCTGTGCTTCAGTTGCTGCAAAATGCCATCGGCAAGGATTTGGTTGCGGCGCCTCGGGTTACCCTGGCCGATGGCAAAGAATCCAAAATCGTCATCAGCCGGGAAATGTTTTATCCGACCAGCTATACCCAGCCTACCGTCCCTAATAATGATCAAGGGGTTGGCGCGGGCTTTATCCTCCCTAGCAACCCCACCGGGTTTGAACCCAGAAACATTGGGGTGACTTTAAACGTAAAAGGTGAATCCACGTCCATCCCCAAAGCCGTGGATCTTGATTTTACCAAGCTCGAGGTTGAGGATTTTGAGGGGTTTGTGAATTACGGGGCTTCGATATCAACCGTAACCCAAGGTCAGGGTGGCGATTTGCAACCTGGCGTGCCTACCGTGGTTCCGGTTTCCCAGCAAGTCGGTCAGTCTCCCTTTTTGGTGCCGATTTTTTCCAAGCGATCCCTGCAAAGCAGGGTTCGTTTGCTTGACGGAGAGACTGTGGGCCTCGGGGGGCTAATTTCTGAGTCCGTCCAAAAAGTGGATGACAAGGTCCCCGGGCTCGGCGACATGCCTTTGGTTGGCCGCCTTTTCCGTAGTGAGGCTTCGCAAAAAATCAAACTCAACCTGGTGATATTTTGTACCGTCCGCATCGTTGAACCTGATGGCAGCCTGAGTTTTCCGGACGATGAGGACAACCCGGAGTATGCCCAGGCTGGTTCAGCCGAAATGATGCCCTCAATTCCATGAAAAAAATCTTTGTTGGATTCATTTCCGCTTATGGTTTGGTGGGAATCCTTTGGGCGGGGCAGGATCTCCAGAGCCAGCTCGCCACTGAAAGTGAGCGCCGGGGTGAACTCATGAAACCTCTCCAGCAGGCGGTGGTTCAAGGGGAAAAGCTGGCCTCGGAAGGGGAAACCCTCAGGGCTTGGGAAACAGTGGATCGAATCTGGCAGCAGACACCAGAAGCCTTGCAAAACACGCCCCGAGGGCAAGAGGCGTTGCAAAAAATGGCTGACTGGGAGGCAAAACTGGCGCAACTGGAGGCCAAACAATCCCATTGGCCCAAGGCGCGGGAGTGGGCCTTACGCTGCCTAAAGCACTCTCCCAAAAACGAAGTGGCTTCTTCTGTTTTGCAGGATGCCGAAGCCATTTTGCGTCGCGGAGCCGTTGCGGGGCAGGAAACAAATCCTGCACTCACCAACCGTTTTTTTGACAAGCTTGAAAGCGTTCAGAACGGCTTAAAAGAAGCGGAGCAGTTGAGGGAAACCGGTCAACTCGACCTTGCAGAATCCCGTTACGAAGAAATTTTAAAAACCGACCCTTTTAATTTGGCGGCAACGGAGGGAATCCGGAAAATTTACCAAGAAAGATCCCTGGTGGCAGCTCGCTCTCGGGATTTGTCCAATTTGGAGAGACGTCGGGAAGTGCGTGAGGCATGGAACAACATTTATCCTAAAAAAGCCGTGGTTCAGGCTGGAACGCAGGTAACCGGACCTTTAACCGCCTCGACGACCTTTCAATTGGAGCAAAAGCTCAGGGAGATACGAATTCCGCAAGTTGACTTTACCAGTGCAGACATGGAAACGATTCGGCGGGCCCTGAATACCTTGAGTCGTCAATACGACACGGATGCCGGGAAAGCGGGAGTTAACTTTGTAGTTAGCGCGGACATTACCAGCGCGCAATTGGTCAACTTAAGGCTACGGGATGTCTCCCTAGGAGAAGTCGTGCGTTACGTCTCACAGATTGCCGGGGTCAAATCTCGCCTCAGCGAAGTGGGAGTCTCCTTTAGTCCGTTGATCGAAACCCGCCCGGATCTGATTCCAAGGGAATTTACGGTTAGCCCTTCTTTTTTTAAGGGTGCCGGAAGCTCCACCGAGGAGACCCCACGGGGTACAACCACCGCAGTGTCCGCTGACGCTGCCGATTCTGCTCAAAATGAGCAGGCCAAATTGGAGGAACTGGGCGTAAAGTTTCCCCCGGGGGCCTTCGCGGTTTACAATCGAAACACCAGCCGTCTGCGGGTGGTTAACAATGCGGAGATGCTTGATCTGATCGGGCAGCTCATCGGGGCGGCTGAGGAGCAGACCCTCCTGATTCAGGTCGGTGTCCGTCTGGTGGAAATCAACCAGTCGGATCTGGACAGTATCACGGTTAATTCCACTTTTGGAGGTTCGGGTGTAAATCTTCTTTCCCCGATTCCTGTCGGACTCGGTACAAGCAATTCCGGAAGCACTCCTGCGGCTTCCACCCAGCAGGGGGTGAATGCCCAGCTTAACCAAATTCAAGGAGTCGGTCTTCTTCCCAACAACACGCTGCAAAGCTTCCTGCAACAGGGGGTCTTGGCCGGAACCAATCAAACCTCTTCCTATGCGCTCAACACCATGCAGGTTGGAGGCACTATTCTGAACGGGATGCAGTTCCGAACTTTGATCACCGCAGTTTCACAAAAAAGCAGCGCCAATGTTCTCGCCAACCCCTCGATTGTTCTAAAAAGAGGCCAAGAGGGTGTCATTGAAGTCACCCAAGATTTTCGCTATGTGAAGGAATACAGCGATCCACAATCCAGCATTCGTACAATCATCCCGCCAGGCGGAGGAACTTTTAACACCGGAATTCCCGGCCCTGAGACGGTGATTGGATCCTTTCCATCCCAAATTAGCGACAGCGTGCCGATCGGGGTCAAACTTGGGGTGAAGCCGGATGTCACCGGCGACAACAGCCGTGTCTTGATGGAGTTAAAACCAAGTTTTGTTGATTTTGAGGGCTTTATCAATTACGGGACGCCCATTAATTCGGCTTACGCGGCATCGTTTTTCGATGCCAATGTGACGATCTTGACCAACAATATTCAGCAACCCGTGTTTGTCCGAAGGGATTTATCCTTGCCTTCGGTAGAAGTGAGCGACGGATACACTCTGATGTTGGGAGGACTGCTTCGCGAGGATATTCAAAAAATTGACGAAAAAGTTCCTATCATCGGCGATATTCCCATTTTTGGTCGTGCCTTCCAAGGGAAGACGGAGCAGGCCATCAAGAAAAACACCCTGATTTTTGTTACCCCGAGAATTCTTCAGGTAGATGGGCAACCTCTCAATCCCACTGCCGGGGCCGCTACCACGGCCTCGGCAGTACCAACTCCTTAAGTAAATCAGCGCCGGATCAGCCGGTATTCAAAATCCGATGGGATAGCCCGGGTGTTCCCCGCAGACCAACCCGCCAGATTGGCCGCCGAATATCCCAAGCCTCCGAAGATGAAGTAAAAAACCGAGCTTACGGTGTCCGCAGTTTCCGATTTGGCGTACCAAAGGCGCAATTTCAAGTCCGCTGGGCCGTGGGCAGGGACGTCCAGCCCTCCCCTCCGCTCCTCGTCATTAATTTTGATTTTTTCGAGAGACTCATAACGAATCCAAACAGGCCTATTTTCCACCGGTGAGATCGGATCCTCCAACTTGACAGCGGGGCGCCTATCTTGCCTGAGTTTTTGGGCGGTTTGCATGGTGGGGGAATCAATGGGGATTTGCAGAATCTGGCGATAGGTTCCGGCAGGTAAAAAAATCTTCTCCCGGGTATCCAGGGTTTCCAGCTCCAGATCGGTGGCCAGGTTTAAGTTTGCGTTTTCCGGGGTGAGGGGCGGCTTTTTCTCTTGGGGAGTTTCAGTTTCGCCCTTGTTGTTTTCAGGCGTTGAGGAGCTCTGGGGAGTTTCCGTGGAGGTTTGGACAACCTTCGGAGTCGAATTCGTGGGCAATGGTGTGCCACCCACTCCTCCCATGGGATCAGATGCGGCTGGCTGGGTGGCTTCCTGAGCCACCGCTGCGGGAAGTTCCGGATGGGGATCTTTTGCCTGCAAAATGGGGGTGAGACCCCATAGCCATCCCATTAGGGCTACCACCGGGGAATTTATTTTCACGAAGTCAAACCGAGTCGGCGAAGCCAGATGGCGGCAAGGGGATGCTCCTTGCTCCAGCCCTGCAACTCCCAAAGCCATCCCACCTTTTCCGCAAATAAATACAAACCGGCCAGCCCAAAGGCAAAGATGGGCAAAGTTGTTACCTTGTCCCAAAGCCACCGAGAGCCGGGTTACGACAAGGAAGGCGAATAGGATAAAAACACTGCTGAAAACCGTGGCGGCCACATTCCGCCGGGCATCGGTCATCCCAAAGGCGATGCCGAACAGGCAAAGCAAGGGGCAAGCCAGCGGGTACATCCAGCGATGCCAGTTTTCCGTGGCGTAAGGGGCCCGCAACCGTTCATTCAGCCGGGCCGTGTCACCGGCCAAACGTGCCACTTCCGGCCAAGGCAGGACATCCGGAGGCACCAGTTTGGCCGCCAGCATGGCGGGCGGTTCGGTGAGTTCCGGCAGTTGAAGTTCGGAAAGAATGGGACCGGCAGTCTCCAGTCCGATTTCCTTTCCGTATTCGATTCGACGGGCGTTCTGAAGCCGCAAAAACCTTGGCCAGATCCCGCCCCTCAGGTTCGGTCCGAAACAAAATCTCCACGTTTTGCAAGGTTTTGGCATTCAAATCGAGACGGCCGATGTACCAGATCGTTCCCTCGGTTTTTCCGGCCATTTTTGGAGACCGATAGACCACTTGGGAAAAAGAGTTTTCTTCGGTGGATTCCTTTTTGATCTGCCGTTTGACCTTTTCGCGGTTGGCCTGGGCGGTAGGGGAGAGGGAAAAGGAGAGGAAATAAAGAACCAAAGAGAGCCCGGCACTGCACAATAAAAAAGGACGGGCCAGGATCATCGGACTCATCCCGGCGGCCAGCAGGGCCA
>RFWS01000291.1 GCA_009921985.1 bacterium
GCTGGGCCGCCCGGTTCCAATACATCAAACGCCCCTCGCCGTCCAAAACTGTCACCCCTTCCTGCAGGGTGTTGAAGAGCGTTTCCAAAAATCCCTTTTCCTCAGCCAGGCGGGTCAGATGGGTCTGCAACTCGGCCGGCCCCACCCGCGGAGCTCGTTCCAAAAGTTTTTCCAAAAACGAGGCCTTCATGGCGCCTGCTACGGGCTCAGAACCACTTTTTGAATTTCATCCACAGCCCCATGCCAACCATCAGCGCAATCGTCATTGCCATCAGCCCCAGATATGCGTGCGGATGCTCCAATTCCGGCATGTGCCGGAAATTCATTCCGTACCAGGACCCCACCACCACCGGCGGAATTGTGATCGCCGTCAGCGCCGTCAGCACCTTGATCCCCTCGTTCGCCTCGTGGGCCGAGCGGTTCGTGTAGACGTCGAACGCCACCATCATCCGGTCATTGCAACCCTGCAGCCGCTCGTCCACCCGGTTCAACGCATCCTGCACGTCGCGGAAATACGGCAACATCTGCGACCGGATCAACTTCGATTCCCCCCGCGCCAGCCTTGCAATCACCTCCCGTTGCGGCCGCAGGGTCTGACGCAGACCGGTCAGATGACGCCGGGCCTGCAGGATCTGCTTGGAAAGATCCTCTTTGCGCACGCCGGAGAGTGCCTTTTCTTCCACCTCCTCCATCTCCGTGGTGAGACCGTCCACCACCGGGAGGTAAGAATCGGCCAGGAGATCGAGCAGTTGATGGGCCAACCGGTCCGCACCACGGACCTGTGGACCCGTCCCCTTCAGCAATCGTTCCTTAAGCTGGGTGATCCCCGGAATCGGATCCCGGTGATAGGTCACCAAAAACTCCTTCCCCAAAAAGAGATTCAGTTCGGAAATCTTCGCTTTGGAATCCTCGGTCCGTTCCGCGCTGTGCATGATCATGAAGAGGTAATCCTCGTAATCCTCGATTTTTGGCAACTCGCTCAGCGTCACGCAGTCCTCGATTGCCAGCGGATGGAACTCAAACAGCAGCTCCAGCACCTGCTTCGTCTCTTCCGGGGTCGGCGCTGTCAGGTCAATCCACTCGATCAGCCCCTTGTCCGCCCGGGCCAG
>RFWS01000292.1 GCA_009921985.1 bacterium
CGCGGATTGGCCGCGATCGCCTCGTCGCACATCGTCGCCAGGGCTCCGGTATCGGAAATCTGTTCGAGCCCAAGCTTTTTCACCAGATCGTGGGGCGATGTCGGATTCGCCACCAGCTCGGCGAATACTTTTTTCCCCTGGGCGCTGTTGATTTTCCCGGCCACCACCAGATCCGCCAACTCGGCGAAATATTCCGGCTTCACCGGAGTCGTCGCCGGATCGGGCTGGGTGGAGAGAAAGTCGTTTAAAATCCAGTTGGCCACTGCCGCCTTGTTTTTCGTCGCGGCGGCCGCCTTTTCATAATATCCGCACAGCACCCGGTCCGCGGTCAGCACGCTTGCCTGATAGGCTGTCACCCCGAAATCTCGCACCAGCCTCTCCTGCATCTCGGAGGGGAGCTCTGGAACCGATTTTTTTGCCGTATCCTGCAGACCGCGGTCGGTTCGCACCGGCAGGAGATCAGGATCCGGGAAGTAGCGGTAATCATGCGCCTGCTCCTTCGTCCGCATCGTGAAGGTTGCGCCCGCGTTGTCGTCCCATCTCCGTGTCTCCTGGACGAGGGATCCGCCTTTCTCCACCACCGCAATCTGCCGGGCAATCTCGTGGACCAAGGCCCGCCGCACCCCGCTGATCGAGTTGAGGTTCTTCAGCTCCACCTTGGTCCCGAACTTCGACTCTCCCGCCGGCCGCACCGAAACGTTCACGTCGCAGCGCAACTGTCCCTTTTCCATGTCCGCATCGCTGACGCCTCCCGCCCAGAGGATCTGGCGCAGGGATCCCAAAAACGCAAACGCTTCGCCCGGCGTCCGCAGGTCCGCCTCCGTCACGATCTCCATCAGCGGCGTCCCCGCCCGGTTGAAATCAATTCCGCTCCGCTCCTCAAAGTGGAACGATTTTGCCACGTCCTCTTCCAGGTGGATCCGCACCAGCCGGATTTTTCTCCGGGCTTGGGCCTCCTCGGTCTCCTGCAGCTCTTTGGGAAACTGGAACAGGTCCAGTCCCACCGACCCGCCGGCGCAGAGGGGATCGTCGTATTGGCTGATCTGGTAGTTCTTCGGCATGTCCGGATAGAAATAATTTTTCCGGTCGAATCGTGCCACCGGGGC
>RFWS01000293.1 GCA_009921985.1 bacterium
TTCCGACTACGCCAGGGCAAGGGAGGAGGCACGGCGAATTGTTGGAGATCTACGTGCAGGCAGGGTGGCAGTGGCCAATGCGGACGGGTCCGATCTTGATGATTTAAGCCGTGCTAGGAGGCAACTCCAAGGTATCGACACCAGTCTTGAGCAGGCGGTGAAAGAATACGCCGAGTGTTATCGGACGTTGGGAGGGCGCAGCGTTTCAGGGTTTGTACAGGCGCAGATACAGCGGATGGGCAAATTGAAGGAGGGAATCCTTGCGGAAGTTGCCGCTGAACTAATCGCGGAGAAAGAGGCTAGGGGCAAAGGAAAGAGTTGGGTGAAAAGTTTGCGGGTATTCCTGCTCAACAAGGCCGCTAAGAGCCTGACGAAACCAATTCTTTCGATTACGTCCAAGGATCTTGGGGATTTTTTAAGCCAATGGAGCGGCCGGACGCGCAATAATTACCTCACGTTTTTTGTTCTGCTTTTTAATTTCGCAAAAGGAAAATACCTGCCTGCCGGAGAGCCGACGGCAGCAGACATGTTGGAGAGGGATGTGGTGGCGCCGAGCGAGGTGGAGATCTGGACGCCTGAGGAGGCGAAACGAATTCTGGATGCGGCCGATTCTGATGAACTTCCTTTCTTTGCGATTTCGTTGTTTGCCGGAATCCGCACCAAAGAACTTGCCCTGATGGACTGGTCACAAGTAAGGCCGCATGAAGATCCTGACGAATCACACATCGAAATTAAAGCGGTGGGATCCAAGAAACAGGCAGGCCGAAGAATTGTACCCATTCTCCCGGCCTTGGCGGCGTATTTGAAAGCGATCAAGCCGCCTAAGACTGGGCGTATCGTGCCCAATGTGAACATGACCCCCAGGCAGTTTAAGGTGGCGGCGGCAGCAGGCCTAAAATGGAAACATAATGCGAGCCGCCATTCCTTTGGATCCTACCGCATGGCGGTAATTAAGAATGCTTTTCACGTGGCCGAGGAGATGGGGAACTCGCCCGCAATGGTTAAAAAACATTATTTCCAGGCGGTTACCAAAGCCGAGGCGATTCGGTTTTGGAGTATCCGACCCGGTTAATCTGCCCCATCCGGTCGGGTGAGAAAATTC
>RFWS01000294.1 GCA_009921985.1 bacterium
ATCAGGGTGTCCAACCCGGCCTTGACCACCTGATCCAGATCGCCGAATCCACCGGTCACGATCCCGATCTTTCGGCAAACAGCCGGTCCCGCCGTGAGCACCTTGACCTTCGCTCCTGGTAGACCTCTGCACCTTTGCACCAGTCGGGCTCTTTTCCATTTTCCGCCCTCCACTTTCCATCCAATCGTTCGCCCCATCGCCAGGCCAAAAGCCTTTCGCCGGGCGCTCCCCAGCCCTAAAAACCGGAGAAGCCCGATGGAATTTCCCACCTCCGGATGCGCGTCCAAAGGCAAATGGGAGGAATAGACCGCCACGCCCAGCCTCTTGGCCTCGCGGATTCTTCGGGCCCGGATCTTTCGATCCAACGTCGATTGGCCCCAAAAAATCCCGTGGTGCACCACTAGAAAATCCACCTTTCCCCTTCCCGCCCGGCGGATCGACTCCAGATCCGCATCCACCGCCCAGCCGATCTTTTTCACTGGCCGCCCATGGAAAACCTGCAGTCCGTTCCTTGCCCCCGGATAGTCCCGAAACTTTTTCGTCTTCAGGATCCGGTCGCAGATCCGGGCCAGTTCGCGGGGCGTCATGCCAGGATGAATACCCCAAACACCACCAAATGGAAACTTGGTAAGGGCAAGGGAGACCATCGCCCGATTGGCAGACTCCATCTGCAGGGCTAAATCAAACCTTGAGCGGCCCTGCTCAGATCGGGATCCTCCCCACCGAATGATCTCCCCCTCCATCCTCCGCACCGACCCTCGTTTCCTGATCGCCAACAAACCTCCCGGTTGGCTGGTCCATCCCACCCGACCCGACGGCACCTTCACCCTGATCGACTGGCTTCGGGAACAGCTTCCCGGGGAATTCCTCTCTCTCGTCAGCCGTCTTGATCGGGAAACATCCGGTCTTCTCCTTATCGCCCGCGGCAAGGAAAACGCCTCCCTTTTGGGCAAGATGCAACAGCGCCGGGAAATTCATAAGACATATCTCGCCATCGTTCACGGAAAGCCACCGGAATCCGGGGTCATCGATGCCCCGTTGGATCGACTCGGTAAACACCAACCCAGCAAAATCTATATCCG
>RFWS01000295.1 GCA_009921985.1 bacterium
TTTGCGCCGTCAGCCGCAACACCCCGTTGGTCACAGTGACGTTGTTGGTTCGGTCCGTGTAGAACTGAAATTCACCGTTGGCCACATCCCCATTCCAAATCACCGCCCAGTTGTTGGTATTGACCGTCGTTCCATTGAACTCATCGGACCAAGTGAGCACGTACTGGGAAAACCGGAAGGACTGCAGGTTGCAGACCCCCGTGCCGCCCACCGCAACCAAGTAAACATCCTGCACACCATTGACAAAGCCGCTGAGCTGGGCCAGTTGCTCGCGATAGTTGCCCCATCCCCCCGTGTCCTGCGGCGTGAAGGTCCCGATGGGCCGACCCGTCGGGCTTCCCAAACGAATCTCCACCGTGCCCCCGGTCCCGCTTTTGGAGGCAGAAAAGGTCACGCTAGTTGCCCCGCTTCCGAAATCCACCCCGGAATACTTGAGCCAGTCGCCCCCGTCGAAAAATCCAACCACCCCGCCCTGCACCTGCACTCCTTGCATGGCGGAGTAGGAGGAGGCTGAGACCGAGGCCTTGCCCGCCACCGTCGGCACGGTTCCGCTGGCTGACGCCCGGACGGCGGTCCTGAGAAATCCCTTGGGCATGGTTCCGCTAGGATCCTTGATTCGGAATTTTCTATATTCGTAACCGCTGGGATCGCTCAAGGCAGGTAGCCCCGTATTGTCCCCTGCCGAAACGAGCTCCACTGGTAGATTCCAGGTGATCAGATCGCTGCTCCCCAAAACTTCGTAGGTCACCCCATCCTGGGTGGCCGAGAGGGAGGTGGAACCACTAAAGCTCGTTCCCTTGCGGACCGGGAAAGCCAGATTCAGTGCCTGCGCTCCCGGACCGGAGGTCGTGAGTCCACGAATCTTTCCCTGGAGGCTTGCTTGGCTCATCGACGTTCCATCCAAGGCAAAGCTTTCCAGATTGGAGCTGACCAAAGCGTTGTTGACTCCCGGAGTCAGACCCCGGGATCGGGCCCAACTTTCGTAGGGGGAGACCACCCGGATCTCCATCGCGTTGAGGTACGCAACCACATCCCCAGAGTTCGTCTGAGACAGGGCGGAAACATCCACAAAAATATCCCC
>RFWS01000296.1 GCA_009921985.1 bacterium
GCACGGATCCCTTGGTTTTTGCCGTGAGGTGCTCCCAGGCCTCCTCGGATGTGAAAGCCAGCAAGGGTGCGCTTAACCGAACCAACGAATCGAGGATCTCATGCATCGTGGTCTGGGCAGACCGACGCAGCGGATCATTCTCCGCATCGCAGTAGATTCTGTCCTTGCAGGCATCAATGTAAAACGAGCTCAACTCCACGGACAGGAACCGATTCAAACCGTGGTAGACTGCGGGAAAATTGTAGGCCTCGTAGGCCTCCCGGACGCTCCGGGAAAGATTCGCCAGTTTGGCAAGAATGTAACGGTCCAGAGCGGTCCTGTTGGCCACCGAAACCGCGTGGTGATCGGGATCAAAATCGGCAAGGTTGCCCAGCAGGATCCGGAAGGAGTTGCGAATCAGTCGGTAGCTGTCCCCGATGCGGCCAAAAATTTCCAGGGAAAAGGGCACATCCTCCTTGGCATCCGCACTCGCCACCCAAAGGCGAACCACATCGGCCCCATACTTGTCGACCAGCTCCATTAATCCCGGTGGCTTGCCCCGCGACTTGGACAACTTTTTACCGTCCAGATCCACCACAAATCCATTGGTCAGAACTGCCCGGAATGGCGGCTTTCCGGTCAGGGCCACCGAAAGAAGCAAGCTGCTCTGAAACCAACCGCGGTGCTGATCACTTCCCTCCAGATAAAGATCGGCCGGAAATTTTACCCGCCCATCTTTGGCCACAGCCGACCAACTGGAGCCGGAATCCAACCACACATCCATGGTCTCGCGACCCCGCTTCCAATCAGCCGGCACGCCGCAACTTTTTGCCAACTGCTCGTCGGTATCGCCGAACCAGAATCCCGCCCCCTCCTTTTCCGACCGTTCGGCCACCTTGCGGATGACCTGGGGATCCAGCACGGAAGTTCCATCGGGCTTGTAAAACGCCGGGATCGGCAGTCCCCAGGAACGCTGTCTTGAAATACACCAATCCGGCCGCGCCCCGAGCGCACCGCGAATCCGGCTCTCCCCCCAGTTCGGCACCCACTTCACCTCGGCCACGGCCTGCAACGCCTGGTCTCTCAGTTGGTCCATCCGGA
>RFWS01000297.1 GCA_009921985.1 bacterium
CTTTTCTTCGGAAGGGGGTTCGAGCTCAGACATGATCTGGAGGATGCGGTCACCGCGCTTTTGGGCCTCGTCGAATTTAAAATGGAGCTTGGGCGTGTACTTGATATGGAGGGTTTTGTTGATTTCGGCCTGCCACTCCTCCTTCAACGAGTTCAGATCGTGGAGGATCTGCTCGTCGGGAGTGCGACCGTCGAGATGGGAAATGAAGACCGTGGCGTGGCGGAGGTCGGGACTGACATCGACCCCCGTAATCGTGAGCAGCGTGCCTTCCAAGGTGCGTTCACGACTCACCAACCGGGCGAGAACGCCGCGAATTGACTCAGAGACTCTAACTAGTCTGCGTGATGACATAAGCCTTGGGCCGTTTGTTTAGGTTTACGTTTAGGAGAGAAAGAAGCTAATGCCGGCGATTACAGGGTTTGGGGGACCTTTTCGAGCTGGTAGCACTCGATGATGTCGCCTTCCTCGTACTCGTCGAAATTTCCCAGGCGGATACCGCACTCGAGTCCTTGGCGCACCTCGTTGACGTCCTCCTGGAAACGCTTGAGGGTGACCACGCCACCGTCGTAAATCGGCTGCTTTTTGCGGATCACGCGGGCACGACCGCTCTTGGTGATCCGGCCACTTTGAACCTGGCAGCCTGCGACCATGAATTTGGATAGCTCGAACACTTTCTTGACCAAGGCGTTGCCCAGCGGAGTCTCGCGCAGCTCGGGATCGAGCATGCCAGTCATGGCTTCCTTCACTTGATCCACCAGCTCGTAAATGATGCTGAAAAGTTTGATCTGGATGCCTTCGCGCTTGGCGGCGTTGGCGGCGGAGTTGTCGGTCTTGGTGTTAAAGCCGATGACAACGGCTCCGGAGGCCTTGGCGAGGAGAATATCGGACTCGGAGATCGGACCGATGGCCGCTAGGACGATATCGAGATCGATCTTCTGGCTCTGGATTTTCTTAAGGGATTCGGTGATGGCTTCGACCGAGCCCTGCACATCGCCTTTGAGGATAACCTTAAGGCACTTCTTTTGCCCTTCGGCGATGCTGGCAAAGAGATTTTCCAGGGTGACGCTTCCCGGGGTTCCG
>RFWS01000298.1 GCA_009921985.1 bacterium
CCAGCGTGCTGGACCCCGCCCATGCCGGTGATCAGGTTGGCAAACGTGCTGGCATTGCTGCGATTGAAGACCACCGTGCCGTTGTTGGTGACGTTGCTTGCAATGGCCGTACCGGTCAGGATCTCGACAGTCCCGTTGGAATTGACGGTAACCGGACTGGCGAAGCCTGTTGCATTGCTTAGCACCATCGTTCCTTCTTCGATGGTGGTTGTTCCGGTGTAAGTTATGTTGGCTCCGGAGAGGATCAATTTGCCGGTCCCACGCTTCGCCAACCCCAAGGTGCCGGAACCACTGCTGCTGTTTCGGATATATCCCGGGAAAACCACGTCCGATGTCTGCCAAATCGTCAGGGTCGCGTTTCCCATGCCGGTCTCAGATTCCGTATTTTCAATCACCGCCCTGGCTCTGATCCCGGCCCATCAATAGGAGATAGCCGTAGTTGGCGTTGTTGGTCACATTCCAGCGGACACTCACATTGGTGCCGAGCTGGTTGCTCGCCATCGTTTGCACATAAACGGAGTTCCCAATGACGATTTGTCCGTTGGTTCCGTTGTAGAGGGCTGGACCGGTCGCGTTGCTCAGGATGAAATTAGCCCGGGAACCCGAACTGCTGGAATCCACCCGGGTCACTCCTCCATAGCTGTTGGCCGCCGTGAGCTTGTTGCTTCCATTCACCACGGCCCAGAGGGGGCCCGTCCCAGAAACCAGATTGGTCAGCGTGCTGGCGTTGGCGGTGTAGGAATTGAGTTTGAGAACACCCTCGTTATTGATTCTCCCCGATCCCGCCGTGCCCGACCCGTTGAGGGCCAGCGTGCCATTGGCAATCGTGGTTCCCCCGCTGTAGCTGTTCGCAGCGGTGAGGGTCACTTCGTTGACGCCGATTTTCACCAGGTCATTGGTGCCGGAGAAAACCGTGGCGTTGTTGGAGTTGGCCCCATTGCCGCCGACCACATAACTCAGAGGACTGGTTCCTGCCGCCACCTCCGCCCCGTCATTCACCCCGTCTCCGTCGGTGTCGGCCAAGTAAGGATCCGTGCCCGCCGCCAGCTCGGCTGCGTCGCTCAAGCCATCGCCATCCGA
>RFWS01000299.1 GCA_009921985.1 bacterium
GGCCCCCCGGTTCATGAGCCCCGCCGGTTGGACCGACTTCCTCGAACAACATTTCGGTCGGTGGTCCGTCCCACATCTCGCCCGTGGTCTTGTCGCCATGAACGCCGCCAGCTGGCTCCTCAACCTCGCCTCCCCCGGCTTTCTCGCCATCCTGAAACTTGACCCATCCCTCGTCCTCCAAGGTGAGTTTTGGCGGGTGATCACCTTTGTTTTCGTTCCCCCGTCCTCCGCGCACCCTATTTTCTTTTTTATTTTTCTCTGGTTTCTTTGGTCCATCGGCGAGGCCCTCGAGGAAAATCTCGGCTCTTTCCACCTTAACCTTTACTTCCTCCTCAGCATGGCCGCCGTTGTCGGAGTCTCTTTTCTCCAGCCCGCCGTCCCCGTAAACTCTTTTTACCTCTTCAACTCCCTCTTTCTTGGCTTTGCCACCACCCTGCCTGACCAGAAAATCTTCCTCTTTCCCATCCCCATCCCCCTTCCCGTTACCTGGGTGGCCGGCATCACTTCCGCTCTCCTCTTTGTTCCCGTCTTTTTTGAACCAGCCCTTCTTCCCGGCATTCTCGCCGCCCATGCAGGCTACCTTGGCTTCTTTGGACCAGGTATTCTGGAATCTCTCTTCTCCCGTTTCCGTCGCGACTAGGCCACATGGCCCGGATCCTTTTCGTTCTTCCGTTTCTCCTTTCAAGTGGTGCCCTCCTCGCTGCGCCCCTTCCTGATCAATCCCGCGCCCTCCTCGTGGCAATTCCGGAGGCATGGAACTCCGTCAAGGCCTCCCTCCAGTTGTACCGCCGTGCCTCCGCCTCCTCGGCTTGGTCCGCCACCAACGCCCCTATCCCCATCCATCTCGGCCGTCGGGGGCTTGCTTGGGGTCGCGGCCTCCACCCCGACCAGCCCGGCGTCCAAAAACGCGAGGGCGACGGCAAATCCCCCGCCGGCCTTTTTCTCCTCGGAAACATTCTCTACGGTTATGCCGACCGCTCCCCCATCCACGACTGGCGTTACCGCCAGGTTACCGATCGGGACCTCTGGATCGAGGAACCCACCTCCTCCCTTTACAACCGTCACCTCATCCTCTCCTCC
>RFWS01000300.1 GCA_009921985.1 bacterium
GGGATGTAACTATAGCCCCAGAAATTGGCAAGATCGATAGGCACATCCGTAAACGTGCTCGAGGAAAGGCCCGAAATATCAATGGGGACGAAAATCTCAGTGTCGCGGTTGGTTAAAATATAGAAATTAATGGTGCTGGCGGTGTTTAAACCTTCTTTTCTGAGGGACAAGGAAAACCCGGTGATACCAGCCAAGTCAAAATAGGTTCCGCCCTCATAAAATCCGGTCGCGCCGTTCCATGTGCCGATATCTCCGCTGAAACCATTAATCGCGCTAAACGCACCCGTGGAATAGTTCGGCATATCCCGGTAGTTTACCGTGTAGTACCCCACATCCACCTGACCCGCGTTGCCGGTTGCATTCGGGGAAGCTGAGGGAAATGACATGGCATAATAGTTCGCGAACGAAGAGGTGAAGCCATACCCAACCGCTGTACCACTGAAATCATTCACCAAGGTGGCCGCTTTTATTGATTCAAGAAGTCCAAGCAAGGCCGCCACAAAACACAAAAACAACTTACTTCTCATGTTGAAAATTTATTACCCATTCCAATTTATTCAAGGGGGATATTTCACGCCCTAGAATTTGGTTTATGCTGTTGTTTATTAGCTATTTACCAATTTTCCACTGGTCCCTTCGGCACTGGGATGGATGAACCCTGCGTGACAACTCCAGCATCTCCAGCGAAAACCGCCTGGAGTTTGGCAGGCTGAAATGGCTCCTGAAGTTGCCCTTCCCCGTCGAGAAACTGCTGCCGCCACAATCGGTAATTCATCAAGGCCTGGTCGTAATCCGCCCGACTTCGGATCAGGACAGCATCTTTTTTGAAGTTACTCGCCGGACCAAACCTCCTCGCATACCAGGGCATCACCTTCCGGAAAAGAATGCACCCCCTCTCCTCGCCAAAGAACTCAATATTCCTTTCCAAATGTCGGGACATCACGCGGATTCTTTCCTCAAAATCCGGCTCCGGCATGAGTTCCCCGGTTTCCAGATACCGAGCTGTGGCCCGAAAAATCCAAGGATTATAAAAAGCCCCTCTGCCGATACTCACCCCTCGGCAACCGGTCTCACCCATC
>RFWS01000004.1 GCA_009921985.1 bacterium
TTTTCCTAAACTCCGTCCGTCGCGTGGCTTTGCTCTCCAGCGAAAAGTCCAACTCCGTGAAGCTAACCTTCACCAAGAACAACCTGGAGATCGCGGCCAACACCCCCGACGTGGGCGAGGCGCGGGAGGCGATCCCGGTCCAGTACAAGGGCAAGGATTTCACGATGGCCTTTAATCCGGAGTTTTTGGCCGACCCCCTCAAGAACATCGAGGGGGATACGGTGCATTTCGACTTCATTGACGAACTCAGCCCCGGGGTGATCCGGTACAGCAAGCCGTTCCTCTACGTGATCATGCCCATGCGCACGGCCTGAGCCGGCCGGCGTGCTTCGCCGACTCCGCCTAACTTCGTTCCGTTGCCATTCGTCCCTCGATCTGGAGGGACTCAGTCCCCGCGTGCTGCTGGCCGGGCCAAACGGCCGGGGAAAAACCAGTATCCTGGAATCCGTAGCCATCGTGGCGCGGCTTCGCTCCTTCCGCACCGGAGCCCTCCGGGATTTGACCCGACACGGGGCGGACGGGTGGCGTGCCGAGGCATCGTGGGCGGACGAGGCCGGACCGGTCCGGCTAGCCGTTGTCTGGCGCGGGCAGGGTAGGGAGCTGGAAATGGACGGCCGCACCGGCGCCACCACCGATGAGTTTTGGGGAAGGGCCCTGGCGGTCGTCGCCCACGGCGCCGACACGATCATGCTGGATGGAGGGGCCAGCGAAAGACGCGCAGGGTTCGACCTTCTGCTCGCCGAGCTTGAGCCACACCGTCTGTCGGATCTGCGGCGGCTTAAAGAAATCGCGAGGCAGCGCGGCGCCCTCTTGCGCCATCCGAGACCATCCCGGGAGGAGTGGGAGGCCTGGACCACGCAACTGGCCGAACTTGGGGAAGTTCTCCGGCCCGCGCGCGAAGCGCTGGCGAAAGCCATGCTTCCCCATTTGGAAAAGGCACAGCGCGAATTGGCCGGGGGCACCGAAAAGTTGGCGGTGAAATTTCAACCCGCCGACCTGGTGCCGAGCACGGGTCCGGACCGGGGCCGACTTTGGGAAAGGGAGCGGGAGCGGGGACTGAATTTGGCCGGACCGCAGCGGGATGACTGGGAGTTCAGCCTGGCCGGCAAAAGCCTCGCCAAGTTTGGATCGGAGGGGCAGCGGCGGACGGGATGCCTGGCCGTAAGGCTCGCGGAGCTGGAGCTGATCCGGGAAAAGCGCAAACGCACACCTGTGCTTTTGGTGGATGATGCCCTCAAGGAGCTGGACGCCGCCCGGCGGGAAGCGTTTTGGAGGGCGGTGCCGGAATCGGTCCAGCTGTTATACGCGACGGCCCACGACCGGCCGGACGGGAGGAGCGGTTCTTGGGTTATTCTTGAGATCTCCTCCGGTTCGGCGCGTCGGGCCGAGTCCTGAGCCTTGCCAAGGCGCCGGCCGAACCGATACGCTCCTCGCCCCTTTGAACACAAAACTTTTAAGGAGCTAAGCCATGGCCACTGAAGTCGGACCCGTAAAAACCGTGGAGGTCGCCCCCCTGCGGCCACTGAACATTCCCAACCGCCTTGCCCCGACTCCCACGCAAGGGCCGAAATTTCCCGTAAAGGTCAAAAACGCCGCTGGGCATGAAGTCACGCTGGCCGACCCGGTTATGACCCGGGCTCTCGTGGCGCTGATGGACACGCATGCCGTCATCGGGGGAGCCGCCTGTCACTGGGGCGGGCCCGCGGCCTTGGCGGAAATCATGTCTGCCATCCACGGGATCATGTTCGCGGTGAAGGGCCGCCCCTGGCACGAGGCGTATCACTTCGTCAACGATGCCGGGCACACGGAGAACGGGGTCTATGCCCTGCGTGCGCAGTATGGGTTCGACGGCATGACCTTCGACGACCTGAAAAAATTTCGGAGCATCGACAGCAAGCTGACCGGCCACGGCGAAAGCCATCTGAATCCTGAGGGGGTCTTTATCAGTAACGGGCCGCTGGGGTCTGGCATCCCGGTCGCGCAGGGCCTGGCCCTTGGCGACAAACTGGCGAAGCGGGACCGGCTGACGTTTTGTGTGATTTCCGACGGCGCCTGCATGGAGGGTGAGGCAAAGGAGGCCCTCGCGGCGATTCCCGGTTTGGCCGGGCGGGGTGAACTGAACCCGCTCGTACTCGTTGTTTCCGACAATGACACCAAGCTCTCTGGCCGGATTTCCAAAGACAGCTTCACGATGGAGCCGTCGTTTGCCGCCATGGCTCCGCTCGGTTGGAACGTGCGCCACGTGCAGGATGGGCAGGATCTGCAAAAAGTTTTCCTCGCCGTCGAGCAGGCGGTGACCGAAGCGAAGGGAGATCCGCGTCGGCCGGTTTGTCTCTGGGTGAAGACCATCAAGGGATTTGGAGTGAAAGAGACGGAGCAAAACTCTTCGGGTGGACACGGCTTTCCGCTGAAGGACGGCGAAAAAATCGTGGAGTTCGTGAACGAGATCACCGGCGGCAAGACTCCGGCGGTGTTGGCCGCATGGGCGCAGTCGTTGCGCAAGGCGTGGGAGGAAAAGCAGGCCGCCAAGAAAAACTCGCCGGCTACAACGGCGGCGTCCGTGAAAAAGGAGAAGGTGCAGGCGGGATTCTCACGTGCGATGACCCGCGCGGCACAGGAAGGACTGCCGGTGCTTTCGATCAGTGCCGACCTGCCGGGCTCCACCGGGGTGGCGGCGTTTCAAAAAGCGGTGCCGGGCCGGTCCTTCGATATCGGCGTAGCGGAGGCCAACATGATCAGCACCTGCGCGGGCCTGGCGAAAACGGGCTTTCTGCCGGTGGCCGATACGTTTTCCCAATTTGGCATCACCAAGGGAAACCTCCCGATCATCATGGCGGCCCTGTCCCAGGGACCGGTGGTGGCGGCGTTCACCCACGCCGGGTTTCAGGATGCGGCGGACGGTGCCTCGCATGAGGCCACGACTTACTTTGCCGCGGTTTCCTCGATTCCCCACACGCTGGCCATCTCGGTCAGCTGCTCGGAGCAGGCAGACGCCCTGATGCTGGAGTCGTTCCGGCGTCTGGCGAAAGAGCGGCAGGCGGGCAAGGACGGGGAAAACGCGATCTTCTTCGCCGGGCGGGAAGACTTTCCCTCTCGGATCGGGGATCGGCCCAACGGATATCCGTGGGGTAAAGCGGAAATCCTGCGCAAGGGCAAGGACGTGACGTTGGTGGCCTGCGGGCCGTTGGTGCCCTTGGCCCTGGAGGCGGCCGAATTGTTGGCCAAGGACGGCAAGCAGGCTTCGGTCATTGATAATCCTTTCGTGAATCGACCGGATGTGGCCACGATCGGCGGAGTTTTGGCGGAGACAGGAGGGCGGCTGGTCACGGCGGAGGATCACCAGGTTGTCGGTGGCATGGGGGCCATGTTGGTGCACGCCCTGAACCTGGCTGGAATCGGAGTGAAGAGTGCGGCGATCGGCATGCGGGGGGAGTTCGGGCGTTCTGCCTACAGCGCCCACGAGCTTTACGACCACTTTGGCATGGGCCCGAAGCATATCGCCGAGGCCGCCGGGAAGCTTTGCCACTGAAAGCAGCAGGCGGCCGCCGCCGCGCGGTCTGGGGGTTGGGGCTTTGGCTGACCGTGACCATGGCGGCCTGGCCCGGGATGCAGATCTATGTGCTGGAACCGGAAAAACCGGAGGCCCCCCACGACCTGATTCTCGTCGAGAAGGAGGCAACCAAGGACGGGACCAGCATATTGATGGAACCGGGCGGGGCCGAAAAAAAAATCGCCACAGATAAGATTGTGGCCCGGCTGACTCCCGCGCCCGCGCAAGGCACCAAGGTGGACCGAAAAACAGCGGTGGCGGCGATCAACGCCCTGCTCGAGGCCAAAGCCAGGGCCGTGGCCCTAGAAAGGACTCTGCAGGAAGAAGTGGAAAAATGGAAAAAGATCCTCGACCAGTTGCCCAGCGAGGAAGATCCCGAGGCCCTGGCCAAAGCCGAGGCGGCCTTTGCAGAGGCCGTGAGCAAGACCATGACCAGGCCCTACGACCCGGCAACCGCCTACACCCCGGAGGAATTGTCGACCCAAGTCAAAACCTTTGAAGATCTGAAAAAATCCTTCCCCACTCGCACGGAAGAAATTGAGCGGCTGGCTGAGCCTTGGAGGGTGGAGCAGACCGAGATGGCTGCGGGAAACAAGAAGCTCGAGGGAAGGTGGCTCAGCCCGGCGGAATGGGACAAAGAAAAAGGGGCCCGACAAAAGGCGGCTCGCGAAGCCTTCCTGGCCAAATTGGAAATTCCGGAGGCCTCACCGGTCCTGATTGGCCAAGGGATTCTTCTGGCGGCGGCGGGAGCGGCGCTGCTGGCGGCTTTTTTGGGTGCCAGCTTTCTTTTCCACGGAATTTTGGAATTTATCCGGCACCGGGCCTGGTGGAAGGGGACGGCATGGACGCTGGCCGGGGCGGCCATCATTGCGGTGCTGGGAAAGGCGACGGGCTTGGTGTTGAGCGTCCCGGAAGCCCCGGAGGCTGCGGCGCTGGGCAACGCGGAAAGCATTGAGGAAATCTTTTGGTGTCAGGGTGGGAAAAAGGAATCCTTCCCGCAGGAATTCCGGATCAACGCTCCCGATCTCAACGCCTGGTTTCACAAGCGCCTCAGGTTTGCCCCCCTGAAAGTCACGGAAATCGCGGTGCTTACCGCGGAAGGCTGGGTCGTGGAAGCCCAGGACGGCGTGCTTCGGCTGGATCGAACCGGGCGATTCTTGGGGCGGAATTTTGTGCTTCGGCATGAAATGACCTTCAACCGCACAGAGAGGGGAGAGGACATTTACCGCATCGAAGCCACGGTGGGCCGGCTTCCCCTGCCGCCGGCCCTGGTGCTGAGGTCTTGGAACCAATGGATCGAAACTCTGGCCAAGATGACCGCGGCTATCGGTGCGGCGGAGCATCTCGCCCTGGAAAGAATTGAAAAAGGGGCGGTGATTTTTTCCGGAAAATAAAAGGGTGCCCTCGGCGGGAGGTGCTGCCGAACGGGTTGAAAAACCGCCCGTCCCTGCGAAGATGTCATGAAGGAGGATTTTCATTTTATGACAAAAAAGGGATCGGACTGGGCGGCACGGATCAAGGGGGAGGTCCAAAAATCCATTATTGGGCAGGACGTGGTCATCGAGCGGCTTCTCGTCGCCCTGCTTTCCAACGGACACGTCCTTTTGGAGGGGCTGCCCGGCCTTGCCAAGACCCTGCTCATCAAAAGCCTCGGCGTGGCGATGGGGCTGGAGTTTGAACGCATCCAGTTTACCCCGGACCTTCTGCCCAGCGACGTGGTTGGCACGATGGTGTTCCAACCCAAGGAGGGAAATTTCCGCGTCCACCGGGGTCCGGTCTTTGCTAACTTGGTCCTTGCGGACGAAATCAACCGGGCGCCGGCCAAGGTACAGAGCGCCTTGTTGGAGGCCATGCAGGAACGGCAGGTTACGATTGGCGGGGAAACACACCAACTTCCCCGCCCCTTCCTGGTCATGGCCACGCAGAATCCGCTGGAACAGGAGGGAACCTATCCGCTTCCTGAAGCCCAGACGGACCGCTTTCTTTTCAAGCTGCTAGTCGACTATCCATCCGAACAAGAGGAGCGGGCGATGATGGAGCGTTGGGGCCAGCTGACGCACCAACCCAAACTGCAGGCGGTCTCTTCCGGCGAGGAACTTCTCACTCTGCGCGATCAGGTGGATGATGTGCACCTTAGTCCGCCACTGCAGGCCTACATGCTCGCTTTGGTTCGGGCGACGCGGCAGGCCGCGGACGGTGCGAATGGAGGGAACAAAGGCGCGGCTAAGTTTCTGTCGTATGGAGCCAGCCCCCGCGCCTCTTTGGCCTTGGTCCAGGCCACGCGGGCCTTGGCGTGGCTCCAGGGGATGGATCACGGAACCCCGGAGGTTGTGCAGAACGTTTTTCTCGATTCCCTCCGTCACCGCGTAGGACTCACCTATGAGGCCGAGGCGGAGGAGACGACCACCGATGAAATTCTGAGGGGTGTGCTGGATCGTGTGCCGGTTCCCGCGGGAGTGTAAGGAGGAGGCGAAGGAGGCTTCCGGATGACCACCGTGACCGGCCCCGGCGAAACCGCCCGCAAGGCTCCGCTGGCCATGCTTCGCCGACTGGAGTGGCGCGTCCGCATGGCAGCCGACTCCTTTCTCGGGGGTGAATATCGCTCCGCCTTCCGGGGGCGTGGCCGCGAATTCGATCAGGTCGTCAAATACGAGTACGGTGATGATATCCGGGACGTTGACTGGAACGTTTCGGCCCGGTTGGGCGAATTGTACCGCAAAAAGTTTATCGAGGAACGGGAGCTTACCGTAATCCTGCTGCTGGAGGACACTCCCTCTCTCCAATTCGGTTCCGGTAGCCGGACCAAACGCGAGGCGCTGCTGGAAATCGCCGGACTTTTTGCCCTCACCGCCGCCGGCAACCGTGACCGGGTGGGTTTTTGGCACGCCACGCCCACCGGTCACGAGGTTCGACAGCCGGTGCGCGGCCGGGTGAACATTGTCCGCACCGCGGCCACCCTGCTGGGCCAACCCATCCCCAAATTGGAAGACGGGACGGAAGTGGCGGTGGATTGGAAGCTGTTCTTTCATGCCTTCCCCAAGCACAGCGTGGTTCTTTGGTTTGGGGACTTTCCCCCGCGTTCGCCCGGAGCGGGCTGGGCGGCGCTGAAGAAGCGCTATGAGATCATCGGGGTGCGCGTGGACGATCCTTGGGATCTGGAACTTCCCTCCGCGGGAATACTTCCGGCGGTGGATCCGGAAACGGGGGAAGTCTTGGCGTTCGACACCGGAACTTTTGAAAGCCAGAGCCGCCATGATGCCTGGAAACAGGAGCGGGAACAGGCATGGGAAGAGTGGTTTACCAGCCCGTTGCAGCGTCTGACGGTCGGTACCGAAGGCGACCCCTTGGACCCGATGGTGGCTTTCTTCAAAAGGAGAATGAAGGGAGTCCGGCGGTGAATCCGGCGCCAACGTTTCTCCCTGGGGGCTGGACCCTGGCCGAACCGAGCTGGTTGCTGGCCTTGCTTCTCCTGCCCTTGGCGGTGTGGTGGAGAAGTCGCCGTCCGCGTCCCGTGCTGGTCATTCCCCGCGTGGCAAAATGGGCGGGGGCGCCGGCGGTATCCATGGGGAGGATGCCCTCTGTTCTGGCCGCGGCCGGGTTTTTGGCCTTGGTTGTGGCCTTGGCCCGGCCCCAGCAGCTGGAGGAGAAGAAGCAGGTGCGCCAGAAGGGCTACGATATCATGTTGGCTATCGATCTTTCCCCCAGCATGCTGGCCGAGGATTACGAAGGGCCGCAGGGCCGGATCAACCGGTTGCAGGCGATTCAGCCGATCATCGAGGCCTTTATTTCCCGGCGGCCTGCCGACCGGATCGGGGTGGTGGTTTATGGGGGCCGTGCCTACACCCTCTCCCCGCTGACCTTTGATCACGACTGGCTCGCCCGGCAGATTCGGCGCCTGAAAATCGGCTTGGTGGAGGATGCCACCGCGGTTGGCGACGGCCTGGGACTCGCCGTAACCCGGCTGGAGCAGGCTGAACGAGATAAGGGCGGTCAGCGAAAGGGCGCGTTTGTCATCCTGCTGACCGACGGCTCGAACAACAGCGGCGTCTTGGCCCCTCTTCAGGCGGCGGAACTGGCCCGAAGCCGCGGGATTCCGGTCTACACGATCGGAGCGGGGCGACCCGGGATCGTGCCGATGCCGGTGGTGGACAACGCCGGCAGAAAATTGGGCTACCGGCAGGCGATCTCCGATTTGGATGAGGAGACGTTGCAGCAGATTGCCTCCATCACGGACGGAAAATTCTTTCGCGCCATGGACGTCGGCACGGCGGAGGCGGCTTTTGCCGCCATCGACAAAAGGCAGCGGATTGAATTCAACGCCAAAGCCCAGATCCGCGCACATGAATGGTTTGCCGCCTTTGCCGCCCCGGGTTTGGCCTGTTTTTTTGTAGGGATCGCTCTGGCTCGTCCGGGCCGGTGGGGAGGAGTCGTATGAGCCTGCTTTCTGAAATTCACTGGGAACAGCCGTGGATCCTTGCGCTTGTGCCTCTGGCCTTCCTTTTGGCCTGGCAGGTTTTCCGCGGGAAAGGTGGGCGAGGAAGTTCCCTCCGGTTGCCCAAAGTGTTGCGGCGGTGGGCGGGAGCGCGTGCGGTGACCGAGCGGCCTGCCGCCAGACGTCAGGCAAGGGGCGGGTGGCTTGGATTGGGGAGCGCGCTGGTGCTGATGGCCCTGGCTCGCCCCCAGTGGGGAAATCTGGAGGAGACCGTGTTTGACCAGTCGCGGGAAGTGCTCATCGCGCTGGATCTCTCCGCCAGCATGTTGGCGGAGGATGTGAAGCCGACGAGGTTGGCCCGGGCGAAGCTTTTGATCGGCGCGCTCCTGGACGAACTGCAGGGAGAGCGGGTGGGGTTGGCGGTCTTTGCCGGAACCGCGTTCCTGCAGGTGCCGATGAGTTCGGATTACGAAATTATGAGGGACATTCTGACCGGCCTGGATCCCTCCTATTTGCCCCAGGCGGGCACGGACTATGCCGGAATGCTGCGGGTGGCCAACGAGGCATTCGGACAAAGCACGGCGGCGGACCGGTTTCTCATCGTGCTGAGCGATGGAGAGGCGCACGACCCGAACTGGCGGCAGGCTCTGGAAGAGCTGAAGAAAAAGGAGGTGAAAGTCATTTCCCTTGGAATTGGGACGGCTTCCGGGGGTCTGGTTCCCGACGGCCAGGGAGGTGTGGTCAAAGATGGTCGGGGCGCCGCGGTGTTGTCCAGGCTCGAACCCGCGACCCTGGAGGAGTTGGCGAAGGTCACGGGAGGTGTCTATCGCGAGGCATCCAAC
Source organism: bacterium (assembly GCA_009921985.1). GTDB lineage: Bacteria > Verrucomicrobiota > Verrucomicrobiia > Methylacidiphilales > Verrucolacustridaceae > Verrucolacustris. The sequence continues at coordinate 8,825 of RFWS01000004.1, forward strand.
TGGGTTGATTTGGCGGAGGTGATCAAGGAGACCGTGGCTCAGGGGAAAGCCGGGGATTTTTCCAAAACACGGGATGTCAGAATGGCCGAGCGGTTCCAGTGGTTTCTGGCGCCGGGAATCTTGTTGCTGGCCGTAAGCTTCGCGCTGGAAATTCCGTCCCTGCCAAACCGCCGTCGGCTTGCGATGGGCACAACCACCGCGGGCGAGCCGCTGCCCTTGCCGCCGGAAAAGAAAAGCACCCGATTGGTTTCCAAGGAGGGCCCGCCGGTGCTGGCCAGAAAAAGATGAAAACCCTTTGCCGATCGGTTCTTGGGGTGGTGCTGATGGGACTGGATGCGCGGGGTGCCAGTACCCCGGCCACCGCCACTCCGCAGTCTGACATTTCCGGATCCCTGCGGGAGACGGTGACGGCCTTGGCGGAGAAGGCAGAGCGGCCGGCAGGGGACTATGCGCGGATGGCGGAGGAGACAATTTCCTTTGGGTCGAAACCGGAGGCCATCGCGGAGTTAAACAAAAAAGTGCCGGACGATACCGATCCCCATGCCCCCTGGCGGAACATGGTCAATGATGCGCTTTCCGGGGTGGATGAAGGGGAGCGCCTGGACGCGAAGGCGGCCGACTGGCCGGGCTTGCGCGAGCGACTTAAAAAACTCCAACCCCCGCCCCCTCCCCCTTCCCAAGGAGGATCAAAACAGGACAAAAACAAGAGCCAAAAGAAGGACAAGAAGGAGCGAAAGGATTCCGGCAAGGACAAGCAGGAGCCCGCCTCCGAGGGTGGCCAGCAGTCGAAAGAACAGGACGGTGGGCAGGGGCAGGAGGGCAAGGGGGAGTCGGAAGGGCCTCCCTCGCAAGGTCAGCCCGGCAAAGGAAATCAAAAGGGCGGCCAGCAGGAAGGAGGTGCGGAGGGGGCCGGAGGAGGAAAAGATCAGGCCCAGAAGGAACAGGCCGGCGGCAAGGATCCCAACCAAACGCGGGAATTCAGCACTGGCAAAGAGGGAGAGGGCCAAATGAAAGAGCGTGGTCGGAATGAAGAAATGAAGGGCATAGAGGATGAGAAGGCCGGGTTTGGAGGCCTTGGGCAGGAGAAAAAGGAAGGAGGGAAGGAGCCGAAAAGCGGAGGAGGCGGACAAATGGAGGGGGAACAGCAGGCGGAAGCCCCGGCGGGCATGAGGAGAGTAGGCGGTGGCTCTGGGCAGAAAGCAAACGACAAGACAGGGGACCCGATGACTCTGGAGGCGATATCGCGACTCGATCAGGTCAAGCAGTCCGACAGTCCGGCCATTCTGCAGCAGCGGATCCAGATCCAGGATGCGCGTCCCCAACCCTCCTCCTCCGGAAAGCCGTGGTGATGAAAAAATTTTTCCCATGGCTTGGTTGCCTCCTGCTCGGCTTGGGGGTTCGCACACAGGCGCAGTCCGTTGTCTGGAATGATCCCGGCCCGGTGCCCCCCAACAGCGTGATTCAGCTGGAACTGGTCTTCACGGATTGCCAACCCCAGGGAAATGTTTCGATCCCGAAGATCAACGGTCTGCAGGTGCTGGGCCAGCCCGGACGGGCCACCAGCTTCTCCATGATCAACTTTCAAACCAGCTCTTCGACCACGCTGAGCTATTCGGCCCAGGTGAATCAAGGCGGACGGATCCAGATCCCCGCGTTTGAGGTGCAGACCGATAAAGGAAAAAAGACCGTACCGGCCCTGACCGTGGATGCGAGCGCCTCCGCTCCGCCCCCCCAGCAAGCCGCTCCTTCTCCTTTCCCGTTTCCTCCGGGATTTTTTCAGAATCAACCTCCCGCTGGCGCCGCGCCGGTTGTTCCTCCGAGCGCGGTCCGGGCAGAAGCCAATGCGGAGCCACGGAATCCCTATGCGGGCGAGGTGTTTGATATAAATTACCGGGTGATGATGGGCCCGGGTCGGAGCGGCCGGGTGAAGACCACCCCGCTTTGGGACGTGCAGAACTTCACCGCAGAGGCTTGGGACCGGGGCCAACAGATCGGTCCGGGCGGAAGCCAGGGGTTGCAGTTCCATACCCGCGCGATGGTGCCCAAGGCCGGGAAATTTGAATTGCCCAGCGTGCGGCAGAAGCTGGACATCGACACTCCGCTGGGAGGACGATCCTTTTTCTTCACCGCGCCGGGTTCAGTCGAGGTGGAAGCCTCGACGGACCCGGTGACCATGGAGGTGCAAGCTCTGCCCGGCGGGGCTCCGGCTGGGTTCAAAGGGGCGGTCGGGCAGTTCACACTCGAATCAAAAATGGTGCCCGAGCAGGTCAACGAAGGAGAACCGGTCACCTGGACGCTCAGCCTGAAGGGGACCGGCAATTGGCCGATGGGGGTGGAGCTACCCTCCCGAACTGTCCCCGCCAAGATGCGGACGATTCAGCCGAAATTAAGGCGAGAATTCGACGGAACCCAGGTTTTCACCGGGGGTCTGGTCGAGGATTTGGTTCTGATTCCCACTGAGTCGGGGGAATTTGAACTGCCGGCGGTTAAATTTGTTTACTTTGATCCCAAGAAAAAAAGCTATGAAACCATCGAGGCCAAACCGCCCAAAATTTCTGTGCTGAAGGAAGGCACCCTTCGTCCCGCCGGACCGGCCCAGGTGACCATGGCGCCCTCAGGTACGCCCGGCCAAAAACAAGGAGGCGGACCTGGTTGGGGGGGCTTTGGATCCGGGCGACAGGCCAAGGTTCTGCAATATGGGGCGCCCGCGCTTCCCCGCGAGCCGTTGGAGGGAACCGGGGTTGGGGTGGCTCCGGTGGCGGCCAAATGGATTCGTCTCCTTGTGGTGGCGCCTTGGTTGGCGTTGGTGGTGGTTTGGTGGAGGTGGGCCCAAAAGCGTGCGCTTTTGACGGATCCAGAACGGAAACGGAAGGAGGCTCTGCAGTCATGGAAATCCACCGTTCAGCTTCTCCGCAACGGGACGGTAAACGTGGAGATGCAGGAGAAAAGCCTGCTGATCTGGCAAAAAGCCGTGGCCGGCACCCTGGGGGTGGATGCGGCCACGCCGGCTTGGCCGGAAATTTCCGCGGCCGCACCGACTTTGCAGGAAAACGATCGGGCGGATCTGGAGAAGTGTTGGCTTGAGTCGGACGACGCGCTTTATGGGCGAAATCCGAGTTTGAACGGGAACTGGTGTGAACGGGCGGGTGCGCTGGCCAACCGCATTGATCTACCTGCGTTAAAAATCTGGGAGCCTTTGCGCCCCAGGAACCTTCTACCCTGGCTCGGGGCATTGCTGATTCTCGCCCTGCCTTGGCCGATCGTCGCTGAGGAGAAGGCCTCAGCCGCCCCGGCGTCTTTAGCGGAGGATCCGATCCGACTTTATCGGGAAGGGAATTTTGAAAAGGCCGGACAAGTTTGGGGGGAGAAGGTGCGCAAGAATCTGACGGATCCTAAATCACGCAATAATCTGGGGCTTTCCTGGTTTCAGGTCGGCGACAAGGAGAGAGCGCTGGCAAATGGACTTTCGGCGTATTTGGTCGCTCCCCAAACCGGCACGGTGGACTGGAACCTCGGTATCTTTGCTGAAGCCGCCCACCAACTTGATCCTGCTGTCCGGCGGTTACTGGAAGACACATGGGCAGCCCGGTTGACGGCACGGGCTGGGGTTTCCTTTTGGCAGCTTTTCCTGGTAACGGGGAGCGTGGTGGCGGCGCTGGGGGCCGGGCTGTGGTTGGCCTCCGGCTACTTCACTTGGCGGAGAAAGTTGTTGTTTCGGCTGGGCTCGGGCGGCGTTTTGCTCGGGGCGGCCTTGTCCTTTGTGGCAGGATCAGCGTTGGGTGTTTACGGAAAATTATCCGACCGTGCCGCCGTCATGATTGTGGATGTGGCTCCCCTGCGCTCCGTGCCCACCGAAGTGCAGCAAACGGAAAAGGCTTATCCTCCGGGATCGATTGCCCGCCGGGAAAAGGAATTCCTCGGCTGGAGCAAGGTGCGTATGCCCAATGACGATGCGGGGTGGATCCGGACTGAGAACCTCGTGCCGCTCTATTGATGACCCGACATGGACGTGGCGGAGCGCGTCCTACCGGGGTCTTTTTAATTCAACCCTCCTGCCCGGGGTCTGCGGTAGCTCCTCCTCGGATTCCGGTTGGGGGATGTTCGAATCCGGAGCGATATCCTTGGTGAAAAGCTTTTCCATCAGGGTGCGGTCGCCCTTGGCCGGCAGGACTTTCACCACCAGATTGGTGGTTTGGGCCGGCGGCACCGAAACGGGCTCCCAAAGGCGGCGGTAAGCCAACTTGAGGTTGAACCTTCCCTCGCGGGGAAAAACTACCCGGAGGATCTGGGTCCCGGGCGTTCCGACGGGTCCGCCCGTGGCTCCAGCCTCATAGCTCTCCGCGAGGATTCTTCCGCTCTGCAAAGGGGGATCCAGCATCCACCGGTAGCCGGTGGACGGGTTGGCGGGCAGACGGACTTCGACGGGATGCTCGGCCTTGGCCTCGATGTCGGGCGGGTTGTGAAAACAGCCGCTTGTGCAGAAACAAAACCAAAGAGCAGCCGGAATCAGGCCACTAATTTTGCGGATGGGTAAGGCACCCATACCGAAATATTACTACTTTTTTCGGAGGGGAGCCAGATCCTCGTCGGACTGCGCGGCATCGGCCCAAGTGCGGTCGAGGGCGATGGCGGCTTGGACGTAGGTGCGGGCTTTTTCCAGTTCCTGCAGGACGCAGTGATAGCAACCAAGTTGGAACTTGATGTGGGGATTCTGGGGAAACTTTTTCTCCGCCTCCTGGAGGACAACCCGGCCTTGTTGGATGGCCCCGCTTTGGCGCATGGCATCCGCGAGGGAAACCCAGGCTTCAGGTTCGTTGGGGCAACGATCCTTGAGACGCTCCGCGCTTTTGCGCATTTCGGCGTAGCGTCCGGCAGCCCGGAGAATGCGGGTCCGGAGAAACGAGAGGGTAATTTCTTCCTGTCCCTTGGTGCGGATGGAATTGAGGATGCGGAGAGCCTCGTCATACATTCCGAGTCCGCAGTACCCCTCCATTTCCTCCTGCAGTTTGGCGAGATTGGCCATCGGTTGACCTGAATTTTCCATGAGGGAAAAAAGGAACAAGCCCCAGCCGGGGCTTGTTCGCTGTTCGCACCCCGGCTGGGACAAATTGCGAGTGATTACGCAACCCGGACTTCAATGGTCTTCGGCTTGGCTTCCTCCCGCTTGGAAATCTCCAGCGTGAGGACTCCGTCCACGTACTTGGCCTGGATCTTTTCCGGATCCACGTCTTCGGGCACGAGGAGAGAGCGTTCGATTTCCACCGAGGTCTCCCCGCCGTCGCGAAAAAGCCGCTTCCGGCCTTTCACGGCGAGAACTCCGTCCGTCAGGGTGACCTTCATCTCGTCCTTTTTCAGGCCGGGCAGTTCCAGGTCGTACCGGTAACCGGACTCCGTCTCGTGGGCGGAGATGGGGTTCCATGCGTGGCTGGAGACCGTGGGGTTGGGAAAATCAAAAAGACGGTCGAGTTCATTCAGCAGGAACCCGAAGCCGCTCCCGTTTTCCGACCGGGTCGCTAGCGCCGCACTTGTTTCGCAGTTGTTTTTCATAGCTTGGTCCTCCTTTCTTTGGTTGGACTTCATCAACCTAGAAGATGCATAATTCTTACCAAAAACTTGAATATCACAAGTTGTTGGCCTTAAGAACTTTTCATAGGAATACGAACAGCCAAAAGAGACAAAACGGCACACATGCTGTTAGAATTAAAAAAAAGTGAGACAAACTGCCAATTGTAGTCTGGGTTTCACATGGGTAGCCCATCGCTCTTTAACAAAATCTGATTCTTGAAGTTTGATCCGCCCTTTGTTTTCGCGAACCTGAGATTTCATGAAAGTCCTCGGCATCGACATCGGCGGAACTGGGATCAAGGGGGCGCCGGTGGATTTGCCCTCCGGGGAAATTTTGGCCGAGCACCTGCATTTACCGACGCCGCAGCCTGCCACGCCGGGCGCGGTCACGGCCGCCATCAAAAAAATGATCCAGCACTTCCAATTTTCAGGACCTGTCGGCGCCGGATTCCCCGGAGTGATGCGCCAAGGGGTGGTGGAAACCGCCGTGAACCTTTCCCCGAGCTGGGTGGGCAAGAATGCGGAAAAACTCTTCAAGCAAGCCACCAAACTTTCCTTTTCGGTGATCAACGATGCCGATGCCGCCGGCCTTGCCGAGATGACTTATGGCGCCGGGAAAAAAGAAAAAGGAACCGTGGTCATGATCACCTTGGGCACGGGGATTGGCAGTGCGGTCTTCATCGGGGGCGTGCTGGTGCCCAACACGGAGTTTGGACACCTAACGCTGCGCGGGAAAGACGCCGAGACGATCGCCAGCGCCAAGGCTCGGGAAGTAAATGACTGGGGTTGGAAAAAATGGTCCAAGCGGGTGCGGGAGTATCTTCACCTCGTGGATCGGCTCATAAATCCCGATCTGATTATAGTTGGCGGAGGAGTGAGCCAGCGGGCGGAGAAGTGGTTGCCGCGGGCGTCCAAGGGGGTGAAGGCAAAAGTTGTTCCGGCGAAACTCCACAACGAGGCGGGGATCGTCGGAGCCGCGATGGCGGGGGCGAAAAAAATCTCAGCTTAGGTGGGGCGGCCTCGATGAGGCCGCCTGAGCCTGTTCTTGGAAGGTCAAAAAACGGCGAGGCGGAGCCATCGACCCCGCCCTACCAGTGGCTATTCCAAATGCTGATCCACCCCTTTGACACACCGGACTTTTCTAGTCCGGAGAGCTTCATCCAAGCGTGCCTGGCTTTTGGGGACATGGTCGCGGTTGAGAATGGGGTGATGCAGGTGGTAAAGAATGCCGCGGCCGTAGACGAATTTGCGCGGTCGACCGAGGTGGTAGAGGCGGGAACCGACGTCGGAATCCTCGCCGAGACCCCAGCCCTCAAACTCCTCGTCCCAACCATTGACCTCGAGCAGGTCCTTTTTCCACATGGCCATGTTGCAGCCGATGATGCCCCGTTGGCCGGTGTCGCGTTTGATGATGGGGAAAGGGAGACGAAACCCCTTGGCGGCGCCCCTCATTTTTCCCGACAAAAACAGCCGGCCTCCCGGAACTTTCCGTCCGGGTATGAGGGCGGCGGAGGCGGCCTCATGGAGATAACAGCGGCGCCCCTGGACCCAGAAGCCGAGCTCGGCCAGCGACGCGTGATCCTCCACGTAGCGCGGGTGGGGGATGCAGTCGGCATCGGTCAGGACGAGATAGTCCCCTTTGGCCTCCGCTAGGCAGCGGTTGAGGATGATGTTTTTGCGAAAGCCTTTGTCCTCATGCCAGATGTGTCGGGCAGGGCAGGGCAGCGCGGGGAGGAGTCTTGCGATCAGGGCGCGGGTGTCCGGCCCAGAGCCATCATCTGCGATGAGAATCTCACCAGGCGGAGCGGTTTGGTTGCGGAAACCGGCCAGGCAGAGCTCCAGCGGCCGGAGATGGTTGTAGGTACTGATGACGACGGTGATGCGGCCGGGTGAGATCATCCGGATAAATCCTTCACCTTTTGTTCGAGGATGGAAAGGTGGGCCTCGGGATCCAGAGGTTTACCGGTGGCGCGTTGGATGAGGTCCCCGGCGAGATAGCGTCGTCCATGGGCATGGATTTTTTGGCGAAGCCAGGCGAGGAGAGGCCGGTAGTCGCGGCAGACTAGGAAGGCTTCGAAATCCGGCAGATCACGGTGGGCGGCCTGCCAGAGTTGGGAGCCGGTGAGGTTGCCCAAAGTGTAGGTGGGGAAGTAGCCAAAGCCGCCCAGCGACCAGTGGATGTCCTGAAGGCAGCCCTTGGAGTCATCGGGTACCTTTAGGCCAAGAAGTTTTTGAAAAAGCTCGTTCCATGCGGCCGGGAGATCGCGAACTTTGAGATCCCCGGAGATGAGGAGGGTTTCGAGCTGGAAGCGGAGAAGGATGTGGAGGTCGTAGGTGACCTCGTCGGCCTCGACGCGGATGAAGGAGCGCTCGACGGCGTTGGCAGCCCGCCAGCAATGCTCCCAGTTGTGACCGGTGAGGTCGGGAAAGGTACGCGCGAAATCGGGCCACCAGGCCTTCCAAAAGGAGTGGCTGCGGCCGACGCGGTTTTCCCAGAGACGGGACTGGGATTCGTGGATGCCAAGGGAGGCGGCTTGGCCCAGCGGTGTGCCCAGCTCTGCTTCGGGGAGGCCTTGGTCATAGAGCCCGTGGCCGGTCTCGTGGAGAACGCCGTAGAGCGAGACCATGAAATCGGTCTCGTCGTAACGGGTGGTCATGCGGGTGTCGTACGGGCCGAGGCCCGAGCAGAACGGGTGGGTGCTGGTGTCGAGACGGCCTGCGGCGGTATCGAACCCGATTTTGGGGAGAAGGGTTTGGAGAAACTTTTCCTGATCGTGGCGAGGGTAGTGGCCGGAGAGGTTTTTTCGGGAGGGGTGGGCTGGTATGGTGAAGGCCTTTTCGGAGATAGTGACGAGGCGAGGTTGGAGTTTTTCAAAGAGAGCGGCGACTTCCTTAGTTTTCCAGCCTGGCTCGTAGCCTTCGAGGAGGGCGTCGTAGGGTTGGCCGGAGTGGCCCCAGAGGTCGGCCATGCGGCGGGCGAGGGAGAGGAGTTTTTCAAGATGGGGGGCAAAGGAGGCAAAGTCGGATCTCTTGCGGGCCTCGACCCAAACCGAACGGGCGAGACCGCTGGCGCGTTCGTTTTCCTCGACAAGATCGGTGGGGATTTTGGTGGCGCGATTGTAGTCGTGTCGCCACCGGGCGAGACAGGCGGCCTCGGGGCTGTCAGCGGGGGGCTGGGCGGCTTCGCAGGCGGAAAGCCAACTGCCGACTTCCGGAGCGGTGGCGAGGCGGTGGGCGATGCCGGCGATCTGGGCGGACTGCTCCGCGCGGAAACCGTGGGATTTGGGTGGGAGGAGGGTTTCCTGATCCCAACCAAGCAACCCACCGGTGGCGCCGAGGAGGGCTAGTTCCCGTCCGCGGGCGCGCAGTTTCTGGTAGGCCTCAGGCAGGGCTGGCATTTGCCAATGATGCGACAAGAAAACATCCCATGGAATGTTTTCGTATGGATACAAAAGGGATTAGATCATGGGTTCTGTGGTCTCCAAATCCTGTTCCATATCCATATGCTTGGAGCATGATGAAAGAAGCTACAAAAGACTGGCAATGGTTCGGCGGTTAAATCCGAAAACTCGGTGAGACAAAGAAGGAATTATAAGAACAACCATTGTCCACACGTGCGGGCTTAAACTTTTGTGCGGAAGAATCCCATACAACAAAACGATATCCACGATCGATGAGCCAGGACGCGACCTTGTTCTCTTGGCTTCCTTGGCGCGCCAAGTTGTTTGGGTCTAGCTCGATCTGCAAAACAGCACAGGAACCCGCGAAAAACAAAGGCTCTGCACCTTCCAAGGCGCGCATCTCAAAGCCCTCGACATCCAACTTGAGAAAGTCAATTCTCTGAACTCCTTCAGAACGGCAAATGTCGTCAAGACGGATAATCTCGACAACCAACCCAGAGCCCTTATTGGAAAAATGGCTGCGCGAGCTATCATTGGCGTTCTCATAAAAAAACCCGGTTCCCGCGCAATCTCCCACAGCGAGAGGAAAAATATGGACGTTATCGGCACAATTTTTTTCAACATGTTCTTTGAGCCGGCTAAAGTTTTTGGGTGAAGGCTCAAAGGCCAGCACCCGTCCCCCCGGGGCAACGCGCTTTGCCATAAATAAAGTATGGAGGCCGATATTTGCACCGACATCCACCGCAACCATCCCTTTTTGAAGAAAGGAGTCGTAGAATGCGAAGAGGTCTGGCTCACTATTTCCGAAATAAAACGTCAGGCGCGAGACACCCTCGCCTGGTTGGAGTCGGACAGCAAAGGTACTGTCAAAAACAAAAGGAATCTCCCACTTAAAAAACTTTGCCCCCTCCCAAATCAGGGCACGCCAGGCAACGAGCAGCGGGGTTTTTTGAAAAACAGGGTTATGAAAAAGCCACCGAAGCTTACTAAAAAAAGCAGAAGCCAGCTTCATTCAATCACTGCAAAGAATCTTTTTGCAGCAGGCCGCGGGCGATGAGTTTTTGGGCGAACTCGATCTGACTAGGGGCGAGTTGGGCAGCGGGGGCCTTAAGAAGGGGGCCGTCGAAGAGCTCGTAGTTGAAAAGCTGGTGGGCGACTTGGGGGAAGCGGTCGGGCGGGAGGATGGGGATAGCGAAGGCGAGGCGGTTGTCCGGATTGTCGTCTGTCTCCTGAACAGGAGCAGGGCGTCCTTGGCCAAGTTTTACCTGACCCTGGAAGCTGGTGACGCCGAGGTGCTGGGCCACGTGAAAATTGTAGAGGAGGACTTCCTTAAGAGTGGCCTGCACTTCTGTCGGCGGGTTATCCCCGTTGCGGCACAGTTCGTCGAGCATTTCCTGCGGGGAGGCTTCCGCATCGTAAGCTTGCGCCAGCCAGAATAAGACCAAATAGAGCTGTTTTTGCATCTCGGCCGGGGCCCGGAGTTGGTTCAGGGCGGCGGGGTTAAGAAGTTTTTGGAGGTTCTCCTTGGCAATTTCGATTCGTTTGAGCTTTCCCATGCCTTCGGCTGCCGCCATAGAGTCGAGGATAAGGTTGTCATCCGGGGTCTCATAATTTCCCCCGCCGAAAAGATCGGTATTAGCGTCGTAATCGTGTTCGATCAGAAACGGGAGGGGCACAGGCGGTGCTGAGGTACAATTACCCGCTATCCATATGAATAAAAAAACCAAGCACCTCATTAATCAAAGCTATTCCTTAATTTGATTAAGGAAAGCCTTGAGCTAGAGCGCCTACACCCGGCCTGTATCCGACTACTTAGATTTTCCCAACAAGACTCCAGCCCGTAGGGCGGTGGAAAAATTCCGGAATCAGGACTCCCTGAGGATTGTCAAAAGACAGTGGTCGTTTTGCACCACCACCGGCAAGTAGGTGGCACGGAAGAGCTTGTTTGACCGTTTCAACAAAAGAGGATGAATTTGTAGAAATTCGCTTCGCAAGCTCCCCGGGCCTGGTTGGGGTTGGCCCAATTCCTTATCCGGAGGGCTGAGAACGGCGAAGTGGGGCATCCCCACTAATTCTTCCTGGCTTTGTCCCGCCAATGCAGCCAGGGAGGTGCTGGCCTGAAGAATGTTACCGTTCGGATCACTCAGAATCCACGGAAGCGGCAGATTTCGGATCACTACGTCAAACTCACGCATCTGACGATTGAGGCGTTCTTTGTGCCAGGAGGCCCAAGTAGCCAGAAGGCCCCCCGCGATGACTGTGCTCGAACGAACCAAGGGGTACCTCGAGGCGTCTCGGATTAAAAAAAAGCTCAAAGCCGCAAATAATGGAACGGCAAACAGCACCAAGCGCCAGGAAAACAAGAAACCCAGCAACCCAACGCAAATTACGGAAAGGAGGGGCGAAAGAGTTTGGTCACCAAGAAGGCGGGTTGATATCTCCTCTGTAAAAAATATGAATGTCAAAAGAAATAGCAGCCAACAAAAGAAGCGAACCTCTAGCGGCAAAGTAATCTTCATAGATCTACTCTACCCATCTTTGGATGGATTTATTAAAGCGGCGAGGGTTTTCTTGGGTAGCTTCCAACCCCGTACCTGGTGTAACCAGGCAGCGGTCTGAAGAATTCCCTGTTCTAAACTTGCCCCCCCCCGGCCCAGGACCTGAAAAGAGGCGGCCATGGGAATCGGATAATCTGTGGTCATGCTCTCCACGCGGGTGGAGTCGATATAAAAACGCCGGCCTGTCAACCGAGAGATGGCATCTCCCCCCCGGCCCATCAAACGGAGGAAGGGACGTGGGATGCGGGGAGGAGTGCGTCCGTGGAGGATTCTGCAAAAGCCGGCAGCCCAGCGCCAGATGTCGTCGGTCTCGTCACCGACGTAAAATGTTTTTTTTGCAACCTCGCGTTCCGGAAGGCCAAAGAGGCCGCCGATTTGGTCAAGCACGTTGCCCACAAAGGCATAAGCCCGGCGAACCGGAGCCCCGCCGGGATGGAAATACCAGCCACGATGGGCCACCCGCCAAAATTCCCGTTCATAACGCGCATGCCAAGGGCCCCACACATTCGTGGGGCGGATCAGGGTCCAGCAAAAGGGAAGATTCGCCTGCCGGGTCACTTTTTCCGTGATCACCTTGCTCGCCCCGTACACAGTGGATGGGGCGTAGTCCGTCTCCGATTTCGGTTGGTAGCCAGGGCCGCAAACATATTGGCTAGAGGTGATGATTGCCCGTCGGACGGTGGGACAACCTTCGATAGCTTTGAGAAAATTCAAGGTTCCGAGAGTATTGTCCCGATATCCCTCTTCCACGGTGGTCGTTTCCACACAATCCGAGCGAGCCGCCAAGTGCAGCACATGGGTCGGGCGAAACCCGTGTATTTGGGCCTGCAAGCGGGATCCCTCCAAAAGATCGGCCTTTTCCCAGAAACGAAGATGTTCGGCCAGCTCCGGGGCCTTTCGGTCCAAATTGAGAAGCGCCTCCGCGCGGGGCAAAAAGCGCTCCACGGCGTTCAAGCCGATAAAGCCCGAGCCGCCGGTGACCAAAAGTCTCATGCCCTGGGCCCCAAAACCTCGCGGTAGATTTTTACTATGCCAGTCATGGTGTGATCCAGGGTAAGCATGCGGGCGATTCTTTCGCGCCCAGCCTGGCCGAATTGAAGCCTGAGCATCGAGTTTGCACAAAGCTGTTCCAGCTGTTGAGCCAATGCCTGAGCGTCCCTAGGAGGCACAAGGAAGCCTGTTTCCCCCGGAACGACCTGTTCCGGTGAGCCCCCGATTTCCGTGGCGATGACGGGAAGCTGCAAGGCCATGGCCTCCAGAACCACGCCCCCAAAGGGCTCCGGCTGGGCGGAAGGAAGCACCATGATATCCATGGCCGCGTAGGCGGGACGGGCGTTGGGTAGCTCCCCGGCAAAAACGGCCGCTTTTTCCAGCCCCAGATCCCGGGCCAACGCCTTCATCCGTGGGATATGCTCTTCCGATCCCGGAGCGGCACCCCCAGCCAAAAGAATCCGCAGCTTGAATCCCCGGGCCCGTAGCTGTTGGGCCGCTTTCAGAAGATATTCCTGTCCTTTCCGGACAAACTTGATGCGGCCCACGGCACCAACCACGATTTCCCCGTCTTCGAAACCAAAATTCCTGCGGGCTTCCGCACGCTCCAATGCCGAAATGGGAGGAAACTCGGCCAAATCCAAGCCGTTGTGAAGAACAGAAACTTTGGGCGAAGGAGGGAACTGGGCGGCGATGGGCTGGGAAACGCAGATTACCTTTTGAGAGAAGGCCAGGATATAGCGGGAATAAGGCCGCCAGAGTGCCCCAAACTCCTGAAACCAGTCTCTGACATGCCAAACGTGGGGCAAGCCAGCCATGCGCGCAGACCAAGCGGAGGACACGACCGTGCCAAGATTCGTGTGAACGAGAGAAAAACCCTCCTGCCGGATCCAGCGGGCGGTTTCGGCGGTCGCGCAGGGAAGGCCGGCCAAAAAGCGAACCAGCCCCATCGGATGGAAAATCTTTCTGCTGATGACCCGCAAGGAATGCTGAACTTTGACCGGGAGCTGAGCTTCCCGGGCCAAGACGGCCAAGGGGCCATCGTTCGGCAAGAGGAGGGTGGGGCGAAATCCCAGCCCAGGAAGACGGCCAGCCATTCTTAATAGGGACCGACTGGCCCCATAAATGTCCGCACTGTTATGGACCAGAAGAACCTTCATGGGTTATCCAGTGTGCGGTTGACCACATAACGGAATTTTCCCTCGCTGGCCGTATCCAGCTGATCGACCCGGGAAATTTCAAGCCGGGCGGAAGGACCCAGCAAGGGCAGCAGGTCTCCGGCCATTCCTTTCCGTATTTCCGCAAGGGACGTATCCCCGACGACGGAATCCAGTTTTAGCCTGAGCTCGTACCGGCCTTCTGGGAACTGCAGGAACTGATACTTTTCCAAGGCCGGGTGGCCATGCACGACCCCGACAAGGTGCCGAATCAGAACCGGAGAAATGTAATCACCCGAGGTTGAGGTGATGAAATCCGATCGACGGCCCTCGATCGAGCGCAGGGTGGGGAAAGGACTGGTTTGGCCGTGGGCGCTTCCCTGGATTGCCATGTCGCCGATTTCATATCGGATCAAGGGGAAGGAGAGGTTGCCCAGGAGGGTCACCAGAATTCTTCCGGACTGCCCCTCCGCCACGGGACGGTTGTGGTCATCCAAGACCTCCAGCAGCACGTGGTTTGCGTAAATCAGCAACTCCCCGGCGGTGTTTTCGCAAACCATATCGGTGCACTCGCGGCTTCCATACTTGTTGTGGACTTTTCCACCGAAGGATTCCGTCAAAATCCGACGATTTCCCTCATAGACCGTTCCAGCGCACGCCATTACGGACCGGAAATGAGGAACCGCAAGATTCAGCTGCCGGGCCAAACGGGCGAGGCTCTCGGCGGCATCCACATAGGCCATCAGATGGTCCCGTGGGGCTTCAACCATTTGTTGCAGGTAGGCGCGGCAGCGGGTCTCATCCATTCGGAAGGCGTTGAGGGGGGCCATGCCGGATAAGTGTTGGTCCACTCGTTTGGCCAAGTTTTCTGCCTGATCCTTCAGCTCGGCCGTGGAACCCCAAAGGTAGTAATAAGGCGTGCCGTAAGGAAATCCGCAAAGGTATTTGGAGAAAAGGCGTGAAGCCCGGCCACGATCCCGAAACTCCCGGTCATGAATCACCGTGACGGGAATTCCGGTGGTGCCACCGGAGCGGACCTCCGTCCAAGAATAGGCCGAACCCGACCTGCGGCGCCGGCTGCTCCACATCAGGCCGGATGATTTTAGTTGCTGAAAATAAATCCGGAGGTCGTTTTTGGTTAGGATTGGAAATCGATCCAGACCGTCCCCGGGGTTCACGCGGCGGCGATAAAAAGGAATCCGATGCGCGGCATGGGCGAGCAGCGCTTCCAAACGTTGATGTTGCACGGCGCGGATTTTTTCCGGCGTGCTTTGGGATAGGGCAACGAACTCCTGATAGTGTTTTTCCAGTTCCGAGCCGATAAGGCGATGGAGACCAAAAAGGGCGGCTTGGGATGCGCGCGGTTTCACGGATCGAGCTCAATGTGACCGCGCCAGCCCGGGGGGGCAAGAAAGCGACGCAGAATGGGCAGACCGCCAAGACCGTCTGTCCGGATCCGCCCATTCTGCTCCACCCGGAAACCATCTGGCGAAAGCAGGCTCCAGGCAGGATCAGGGAAGCGGTGCAAGGAGGCCAGCAGACGGATTTTGCGGTAGTCAAAACCCATCATCTTGCACATGGCCAAGTCGACAAGGAAGGAATTGGACGAAGCCAGCAGAACACCGGTGTTCACGGGAATAGGTTGAAGAGGGCCGTTTCCTTCCCCCGCAACCCAGCCATCCATGATGGAAACCAAGGTTCTCTGGGGGCGCGTCTGTAGGCGTCCGCCCCGGGCAGGGGCAAAACGGACAATCAGATTCAGGTCGTAAACCATGCGCCAGACGGAATCGTTGCCGTACCAGGATCCCGAACCCACATAAAAATTTTTTTCCAGGTTTTCCCTCGTTCCCACCGTGCGGATACCCCAAAGCCTCTTGAGGATTTCCCATCCGGCCTTGGCCGATCGAAAAAGGATCGGCGATCCTTTTTGCAGTTTTTCCCGCAGACGGGCCTGCCAGTAAAAAAGGCGACTGGCCTCTTGGGGAAATTCGTCGCCCCCTTGGGAAGGAAAACCGACCTGATGATGCACCAAGTAGGCTTTCGACCCGTTGATCCCCACCAGATTTTTCAGAGCGCCGGTCACCCCGCTTTTTTGGTGGGTCTTCATTTTGGGAAGGTTGATGACCAAATCAGCCTCCAAGACCGAGCCGGCAACCAAATAGCGGTGGTCCCCCACCCGATGTTTGCTGGTGGTTTCCTGGGGATCGTAGTCTGAAACCCGGAAGGTCGCAGCCCGATGGCTGATTTCCTCCAGCAGGCTTTGATGATCCAGCACGACCTCCTGGTAGCCGCTGGGATCTCCCGGAACATCGTTGACCAGCGCTAAGAAACCATTTTGGGATTCATATCTCTCCCGCCGCAAATCAAGGAACTGAACCCGGGAACCATATTTCCGCTCGAGCCTTCCCAGGCCCGCCTGGTGGTGAAGCTTCTGAAAATCGCAGCTTTGCAAAGGAACATCGCCCACGCGAATCCAGTCACAGGAAGGATATTTTTGGAGACATTCGTCAAGGACGGCCTCGATCAGTTCTGTGCTGGTGACCAAGGCCTCGATCGGAAAGTCAGGCCACTCGGCGTGTTTGACCCAGTTGGGCTTGAGAAGGATGCGTTGGAAAGAGCCGTCCGGGAGGCATGGTCGGACAAAATCGCGGGCGGTTTGGTGGGTGCGAAAACCGAGCCGAAGAAGGTCGTCCGCCATCCTCATTGGATACGGTGAACCTCCATCCGGTGCAAGAGTCGGGGCTTGAGGAAAATGTAGGTCATTGGAATCCCTGGTGACCTGCCAGGCCTTCCCCCTTAGGATGCCTTGGTGGACTTTTCCATCGTCACCGCCAGCTTCCGCCAGCTTGACCTTTTAAAGCTTTGCATCGCTTCGGTGGCCGATCAGGAGGGTGTTCGCCTTGAACATGTGATTCAGGACGGAAGCACTCCGGGTTTTGAAGGCTTTGCCCAAGAGGTGCAAACGCTCTGGCCCGAGGGACCCCAGTATGTGAGAAGCATGGTCAGTGAGCCTGATGGTGGCATGTACGACGGGATCAACCGAGCCCTCAAGCGAAGCCGGGGCAGGATCTGTGGGTATTTGAACTCCGATGAGCAGTATCTTCCCGGGGCTTTGGCTTCCGTTCTAAAAATGTTTCATGAACAACCGAAGCTGGGGGCGATCTTGGGGGATGTCCTGGTGATTCGCCCCGATGGCAACCCGCTTTGTTTCCGAAAGATGGTGATTCCCCACCTAGCCCATACTTGGACCTGTCATTTTTCCGCCCTCACGGCCGGAATTTTTTTTCGACGAGAGCTTTTGGAGCAGGGCCTTCTGTACGACACGAGCTACCGGATCGCGGCTGACGCCGAATGGTTTGTCCGCCTTTTGGCGATGGGCACGAAGGTCGGCCTGTTGGGTAAGACCACTTCCACCTTCATGGAAAGCGGTCAGAATCTTGGTTTGGGCGATAAGGCTAGAGCCGAAGCGCGCCGGCTTTGCGCGGAGGCCCCCTTGTGGATGCGCTGGCTTAGGCCTCTATGGGTTTTGCGGCATCGTTGGAAAAGACTAGCGCAGGGCGCTCATCGGCGCCGCACGTTTGATTATCAGATCTACGCTCCAGGATCTTCCATGAGGCAGGGCTTCCACGCCCATCGGCTCAGCCCCATCTGGCCTGGGCGGCTTTGGAATTACTAATCTCCTTCTTGGGACCCAGGGGCATGGGAGTCACTAAATTCTGCTGATGACTGGCTGAGGAATGGAAGGCTGGGAGAAAGCTGTGGTCATAGGGTCAATAAGTTGTTGCACCAAGGCCATAAAAAAAGACAAAGAATTTTGAATTAAAAGTGCAAAAGCCCAAATTTGAATGGGCCAAACTTGATTGGGCGGAGTCGACAAAACCGTTTTCAACGCAAAAATGACTAAGGAAGCGCAAAATGCCACAAAAAAGGCTGCGCCGACCACACCCACGACCAAAAGCGCACAGATGTCTCCTTCGTGGGGCTGTTTCATTTCAATAAAGCCCCTTACATCCGCATATTCATCCCTTTCAGCGAGTGCCGCGATTCTTAAAAACAACTCCTGCTGTCTTCTTGCAAGGTTAGGATCAAATTCGTAGCCATCCCCCAAAAGGGGATGCTTGTGAAAATACTCCGCAAAAAAAAGCTCCCGAATCTTTTGTCGCCATTCATTGGAGGCCTTGGCCTCATGGGAAGCCCGCTGGTTCCACGCACCGGGAAGAAATGAAAGGGCCCTTTGAATTCCAGCCGGGTAATTAACAACGGTTCCTTGGGTGCCCGCGATAATCAGGGCACCGGCAAGTGCGAGGGGCAGCAAAAGAGAGACCTTCATTCTGGCGGTAGCATACAGACCCGCAGTCAATACGATGATAAAATTGAAAATAAAGCTACGGAACCCGCTGATGGCTGTAAGCACAAAACCCAAAAGAAGAGAAGGGACGACCCACAACTTAGACGGGCTCAGCCATTTTTGGAAAGGAAAGTACGAAAGCATCATCAAACCCCAAGCCGCGCCGAGTCTGCCAAAAACCTGAAAGCGGGTTATTCCTTCTTCGCCTCCGAAGTTGCCGGCCAAGCCCTTGCCGTATTCAGCCACATTCACGGCACTGTAAAAACGGAAAATGTAGGGAGCGGTGGCGGGCAGAAAAGTGGTGAACGTGTCGGGAATCAGGTCCACAAACACCCCAGCGAAATATAAAAACGGGATTTTTTGAAAATCCTGATAGGAGTTGCCCGAAAAGGAAAAGAGGATCGGCATCGAAAGTACGGCCATGGCGATGGTAAAATATTTTCGGCCACCCCACCCAGTCCCTCCCAAGGCGCGGATCCCGATGTCTCCCGAGCTGATCCAGTGGTAAAGGAAAACCGAAAGGAGCCCGGACAAAGGCAGCCAGATCAAGGCGGGCCCAAGCCGCCAACGGATTTGTCGCCCCATCACAATTTGGATGAAGATATAGGTGAAAACTGCCGCCACGGCGGTCTCTTGCATGGAAAAGTTAAGCGGCAGGAAATTAAACCTGCCATCAATCGGCAAACAAAAAGGGATCACCATCCAACAGCGATCTTTTAAGACAAAAAGGAACATCAGTAGCCCAGCCACCGCAAGCAAGGCGATCAGGGGCAAGCTGTTGCCTTCCAGCAGCTCCGAGGTCATCCAGGGCGCAAGGACGAAAAAAGCCAGGACCACCAGACCGATGCACAGCTTTTGCACCGTCAAGTTCTGCATAAGCCAATTTAAGGGGAATTTTCTCTTGAAGCAAAGAAGCTTCGGGATCGCCGGAGCCGACCCGGCCTGTTTAATCTAACCTCACCGGAATGAATAATTGTTGTAGCGAGGCAGGCCATCCGAAAAATCCACACATTCGAAATGGACGGTTGGCGCGCTGGTTGGTGGTGGCCTCCCATAAAACGAAAAATCCGCTCGCCCGGCTTTTGCTTTTCCTTTCCGGTTGTGATTTTGGAGTCCCGCTGCCGGCCACCACATATCTTCCGCATCCCCAAGGGATCGTCGTGGGTTGCCGGGTAACCTTGGGTAGCCATGTGGTGATTGGCCATCAAGTCACGCTCGGGGGACGAGATTTGGACATTGATCACATGCCGGTCATTCATGACGGGGTTTACCTGGGGGCGGGCTGCAAGGTCCTTGGCAAGGTGGTGGTGGGCCGGGGTGCCACGGTGGGGGCTAACGCGGTCGTGACCAAAGACGTGCCGGCGGGAAGCGTGGTCGTGGGTGCCAACCGGATCCTGGAGGGCCATGCCAGCCCCTACGCCTGATGCAAATCGCCTTTGATTGCCATGTTCCGTTTTGCTTTGCCCATGGGGGGGTTCAAATCCAGGTCGAGCAGACCATGGCGGCTTTAAAACAGCATGGGG
>RFWS01000031.1 GCA_009921985.1 bacterium
CATCCCCTTGGCCGCCTTCCGGCAGGCCTCCAACTCCCTCAAGTCCAGCTGGTGGTTGTCCACATCGTCAAACTTCTGATACCACTCCGAAAAGGGCTTGAGATCCACGGCCCGGATATCTTTGATCCCTTGCTTGCGCAAATGTGCCACCAGGTGCCCGCCGATAAATCCCCCCGCTCCTGCGATGAGGATTTTTGCCTTAGGGTGGGGTTCTGTCTTCAAGAAAATACATTGAAGAACTCTGGATAATAAATCAACCGCAGGGTTACTTCCCCTATTTCGTAAAGATGATGTTGCAGTTGGCTCCGTACATTAATAAGCGCGGAAAGATTCTAAATAAAAACGCATCTAGGCCCTGAACAACACGAGCCACCGGACTCCAGTAATCCGAAAAAGCTTTCATGGGATAGCCAAGCAAATTGAAGACCTGAACCTCGCAGGAGGTAAATCCTTGGGCCATTTTCTTAAATTGGGAAATGTACAAATTGCTCTCATCTCCCTCTTCTCCCGCGGCCATCCGAATGGCCCGTATCGCGGCCACCAGCCAGTTGTGCCCAAGGGGCTCAAAAATAAAAATTAGCCGCCCCCCGGGCTTCAGAACCCGAAGTGCCTCGCGGCAAAAATCCTGAGGGGCATGGCTGAGATGATGCAGGGCCGCCTGGCCCCACAATAAGTCTACCGAGGACGGGTCCAAAAAAGTGAGGTCGAATGCCGAGGCCTTTTGATAGGAAAGATTCGGCAACTCTTTGAGCCAATTCCGATTCTCCGGATAGTCAGGAATATACAGGTCGGTGCCGATGACCATGCATTGGGGCTCCACCCTGGCTAAACGGGCGGCTAGTTCGCCATGTCCCCCGCAGATTTCCACCGCCAGGCCCCCGTTCAGATTTTGCCTTCGCATGGCCTCGTAACCCGCGAGAAAAACATTCTCATCGGAGGGTGGATAGCGGATGAAACCCGCTCCCATCAGGTTCCGGCCAGGCCCGCCCCTTTGCGGACAAGGGTGTACGATTTGAAAATCCATCACCCTGAAAATGGACGAACACCAAAGATCATTGAAGAAGTCTTTTTCACGACCCATTCTTCTTTGATGAAGATCTTGATCACCGGCGTATGTGGCTTCGTCGGCTCCACTCTTGCCCGCAGCCTGGAAAAGGCCGGTCAGGGATTTGAGATCTGGGGTTTGGATAACTTTCTTCGGGAAGGAAGCCGGTTAAATCTGCAACCCCTCCTCGCCCAGGGAGTCAAGGTGCTGGAAGGCGATATTCGTCGTCCGGCCGACCTAGCTAAAATCCCTAAGGTGGACTGGGTGATCGACTGCGCGGCCGAGCCCAGCGTCTTGGCCGGCACCGGAACCGGGATGGAATCTTTCGACCTTCTGGATCACAACCTTATTGGCACCATCCAAATGCTGGAGTTTTGCAAACGCCACGGCGCTGGCTTCATCCTCATGAGCACCAGCCGGGTTTACTCCATTCCCCCCCTGGCATCGCTCCCGGTTCAGTCCGCTAAAGGAGCCTACTGGCCAACCTCCTTTCTCCCCATAATCGGCCTGACTGAACATGGCATCGCCGAACAGTTTCCCACCACCCCGCCCACTTCGCTTTACGGCACCTCCAAGCGCTGCTCCGAGCTTCTGGCCTTGGAATACGCGGACGCCTTTGGGTTTCCCGCCTGGATCAACCGCTGCGGCGTTTTGGCTGGCCAAGGCCAGTTCGGCAAGGCGGACCAGGGAATTTTTTCTTTTTGGATCCGCTCTTGGAGGAAACAAAAGCCTCTCCAGTATATCGGTTTTGACGGGAAGGGCTCCCAGGTTCGGGACTGCCTCCATCCGCTCGACCTGATGCCGGTTCTCATCGCCCAACTGAAGGGGGTAAAACCGAAGGATCCCGGAGACGGACTCGACCTGCGCATCTGCAACTTTGGTGGCGGCGCGGCCAACCATTGCTCCTTGCGTCAGTTAAGTGACTGGTGCGAAAAAAAGTTTGGGCCCCGTGAAGTGGGCTCTGATCCCCGGCCCCGCCCGTTTGACCTGCCCTGGATCGTCCTCGATAGCCGCCGCGCGGAAAAGGCTTGGGGATGGCAAGTCACCCGTTCTCTATGCGGTATTTTGGATGAACTCTCCGTGGTGATTCCGGCCCGGGATGAGGAGGGCTGTATTGCCTCCACCGTGGAGCATCTCCATCTGGAGTTATCCCTGAAAAAAATCCCCCATGAGATTCTTGTGGTGGATGACGGCAGCACCGATTGCACATGGCCCATTCTTCAGGATCTGGCTTCTCGCCTAAACTCCCACCCTTCGGCGTCCAAAATCCAAAATCAGACCTCCCCGGCAGCTCTTCACCCCTTGCAGAACCCGCCCCCACACGGCTTCGGCCGAGCCATCATCCGTGGCCTAGACGCGATGTCCGGGGATGCCGCCGTGATCATGATGGCGGATGAGTCGGACGACTCCCGGGATGTGGCGAGGTATTGGGATAAGCTGAACGAAGGGTACGACTGCGTCTTCGGCAGCCGGTTTCTCAAGGGCGGCGGGACAATCGACTACCCGCCGATCAAATATGTGATCAATCGCCTGGCCAATTTTTACATCCGCCTGCTTTTTCGCCACGGGCTGAACGACACCACCAATGCCTTCAAGGCCTACCGCAAGAGTTGCTTGGACGGACTTCGACCATTTCTTTCTCCCCACTTCAACCTCACGGTGGAGCTACCTCTGAAGGCCATCATCCGCGGCTACTCTTTTGCGATGATCCCCATCACCTGGCGAAATCGAAAAACCGGGATCGCCAAGCTGAAGATCCGCGAAATGGGCAGCCGCTACTTGTTCATCGTCCTTTACCTCTGGCTGGAAAAATATTTCAGCCGGGGAGATTATCGCAAGACGACCTAATATGGTGGGCCCCTCTTTCCTCGCGACCGTTTCCTCTTTTCCGATGCTTTTGGCGCTTGGAATCCTCGTGAGGGCCCCTGCTCTGTGGCATCCCGTGGAGGAAGGACAACGCAACGCCCAGACTGCCTGCCTTACGGAACATATGATGGAGGAAGGTCATTTCCGCCTCGATCCCATTGCCCCGTGGAGGGGGGATTTAAAGGCTCGTCTGGCACAAGAGTTCCCCTTGTACAATGCCTTGGTCTTGGCGCTCAGCCGCCTGTCCGGGGCGAACCTTGACCTGGTGGGCCGCGCAGTCTCCCTGGTATTTTGGGCAGTCGGTTTCTGCATGTTGCAAGCGGTCTGGCGGAGAGCTTTACCGGAAGTTGCCCGACCTTGGGCCAATCTTCTCTTTATCTTTTCCCCCATGAATTGGTATCTCTCCACGGCTTTCATGCCCGAAAGCCTGGTTCAGTTTCTAAGCATCGCGCTGGTTCTTCTAAGCCTGCAGCACGCCTCAAGGCCATCAATTGCCACGGCCATGGCTCTGGTCGTCGTTGCCTTTTGGGGCTTAGGCATCAAATTCCCATCTTTTGTTCACTTGGGTCTATTCCTGACATTGGTGCTCGTCGACCGCCTTGGTTGGCGGAGCCTGTTTCACCCGGTCTTCCTTTTGGGAGGATGTCTGATTCTGGGGTCTCTCCTCGCATGGTCCCGTTGGATGGAAACCGTCAACTCCACATACTTTCCCTACTGGACGGGCCGCGCAAACCTCACGGGATTTATTATGCCCGAAAGGTCACGCTTTAGCGGATTCTTTTGGAGTCATCTTGCTGCCTACAACTTCTCCCTGATCGTCCCCCTCTTCACCGCTCCCTGGATGGCGGCTGGCCTAGTCAAAGCCTGGAAGGGGCGCTCCGATTTTTCCTTTCGGGTGTGGCTTTATCTTTTGACCAGCCTTGGGGTGAGCTGGCTTGTCTGGGGCAAGGGACCAGCCGCCCAAAGTTACTATAATTTGCCCAATCTCGTTTGCTTTTCCGCCTTTTTCGGCCTGGGTATGGCCTGGATGAATTCCCTGCCCATGGCGGCCTCGCTCAAAATGAAAAAGTGGGGGGCCGTTGCCGGAGCCTTTCTTCTCTTTGCCTGGGGTGCCGCCGGTGCCTTTTACCTTTCCCAGCCGGACACCCCCACCCTGCAGGCGGCACAATGGGTGCGGGACCATACGAAGGCGGACGACCTGATCCTCTACCAACCGCGCCACGCGCCCGCGGTGATGGATTACGAACATCAGCCCCTGCTGAGCCACGCATCCGGGCGAAGAACCTGGATTTGGACCCGCTCCACCCCGGATTGGGAAAAGGAAAGGGCTCTTCGCTCAGCCTTCTATCTGATCGTCACGCGCCCCCCACCTCAACCCGGTTATTTTGAATCGCTGCGCCGCATCTTTAAGGGCCCTCCCCCGGCTTTGCCCGCGCCCTTGACCAGCCTTTTCCCAAACACTTTCTCCCTGGTGGCGGAGGAGCCGGGCTTTGTTGTTTATCGCAAACAGCCAGCCCTTTAGGGAGCAACTTAAGCCTTACGATCCAAAGCCAAGGAGTAAATGGCCTCGAGGGACTTTCGAAAATGTTCTTCACTGTACCCCTCCGCCACTCGGCGATGGGCTTCGCGGGCCATGCGAAGACGCAGCTCGGGGTCGCCCGCGAGTTTTAATAAGGCGGAAGCCAGATTCCCAATAATTTGATCCGCTGACTCCAAAGGAACGGCAAAGCCGCTCGCCGGGGTAACCGTCTCCCCCTGGGTGCTGGAACTCACCACCAGCGGGACCTGTCCACACAGCATGGCTTCCAAGATCGTAATGGCGGAACCCTCCCGGAAACTGGGGAGCAGAAACAGATTGAAAAGTTCTTTCGGGCCCTTCGCTGGCCACCGTGAAGGGAATCAGACATCCGGCCTCCTTCACCCGGGCAAGGGCGTGCAGCGCAAAATGGATGCCTTTAGACCCGACGAGAAAGCCGCCGGCAAAAGCCCGCAGGGGTTCTTGGGCTGTCCGGCGAAGAAGAATTTTTCGGTATTCTGAAATTTGGACTTCGCTGAAAAAAGCCGCGCTGAGGAGGTGGACATGGGAGTCGTCCTTTTTCCCCATTTTTTTCATCAAGGCAGCTGTCTCCCGGTTCACACAGATGATTTGGGCGGCCTGTCGGGCGCTACGCCGGATTCTCGGATCCAACATGCTGATCTGGCTGGAGATCGTGCGTACCGCCTCAAAGACTTGGCTCACGGGAGATAGCCAAGGAAGAAGCCGCGAGGGGTAGGTGGCCGCGCCCCCTAACGGACCCCAAATCAAGGGAACCCCCAAAGTATTGGATACCGGGGGGAGGCGCCAAGTCGTGATGGTGAGATGGTGCATGAGATCGAATTTTTCGCGCTTCAGCCAGTCGTTGGCCACCCGCTGTGCATCCTTCAACCATTGCAGGTAGATAAGCCGGTTTTCAACCATTGCAGGTAGATAAGCCGGTTTTGAATCTGGGCCACCAGGCGAACCGGGTGCCAGGTGAACTTTTTGCCCGCGAAGACAAATCGGACATTTTTACCAAGCTCGGAATCTGCTCCCGACTCGATCCCTTGTTGGCGGATGGGATGGGTAACCACCCCGACCTCATGCCGCCTTGCCAACATCCGGATAATGCTCCAGCCAATCTGGTCTTCCGAAGCGGAGTTCGGGCGACAGGCAAAAGCCGCAAGGAGAATACGCACGGGGAAATACAACCCCCTTGGGACCAGTTAAGGGAGCCGAAAATCCACGCAAAATGCACTCCCCTTATGAGGCCCGCGCGAGGCAGAGTACTTTCGTGCGGATATTGCTTTATACCGACTTGAAGGTTTCCGCCTCCACCCTCTTTTGGCACCGGGATCTAGGCCTACTCACCAAAGCCTTTCGCGATCTCGGCCACGATGCCTGGTTAGTTGTTCATCCAGCCTTTAAAACTCCACCCAAAACCAAAAGCCCAACACCAAAAACGTCAAAAAAACCAGCAATCTGGGCTTCTCCTAACGACGTTCGAAATCCTGCCTGGTGGCAAAGCCATAAGCCCAACCTTGTTATCCTTGGACTCTGGACCCGGCCCAAATACGACCCCGTCCGCCGGGCCGCCCTCTCGGCGACACCCTGCGTCATCGAACGGGCTGACAGTGACGGCATGCGAACTGCGTCCTGTGGCCTCAGTACCTATGCACGGAGGCGCTACGACTATTTCCGTGACCGCTCAAGTTCCTGGCCGGGCTGGCTCTCTATCCCCACCGCTGGGTTTTATGTTTTTACTCAAATTCTTTTGTCCCCGTGGATCGAGTATCGCTTAAAGAAAACCCTCAACCTGATTCCTTGCTTAACTCTGGAAACCCCGCAATCCCTCCGCCGGTGGCGAGATTTGGCCCGACGAATCGGAGCGGATCCCACACGCATGCGTTTTGTGCCTAACGCGGTGCAGACACACTTTTTTCACACCAAATCGTCCGTTCATAAAAAAAATCAAACCATCTCGGTGGGCCGCTGGGAGTCTTATCAAAAAAATCTGCCGGCCCTGCGTCAAAGGCTGAACACATACCTGGAGGACCATCCGAATTGGCTTTCTTGGGTGGTGGGCAGCGGTCTCCCTGCCCAAAGTGGTCATCCCCGAATTCGTTATTTACCCCCGCTACCCCCGAAAAAGCTGGCGCGCCTGATGCAAGAATCGAAACTTTTCCTGTTTAGCTCGCGTTACGAAAGTTTTTGCCTGGCGGCGGCCGAGGCGATGTCCTGCGGGTGCAGGGTCCTGGGGCCGGCGGGACTTGACGCTACCCGTTTTTACAAGGGTTTATTCTCCGGCCGGAAGATACTACCTAGGAAAGCCGCCTGGTTTTTCTCACCCAGAAGAGTGGCAAAAGAACTTTTACAGGCTTTCGCCCCTGAAGGCGTTTTCTTGGAGTGGTAGATTGGCTGGGCTTGTTTAGCCTTTTATTTTCCCAAGTATGAAAATTATGAGTTCAGGCGTGATTCTGGATCCCCAAACCCGCACTGGCAGATTTTTCCGCACCCTGTTGACCTCTTTTGTCCATCTCGGGGCTGCCACCCTTTATTCCTTTTTTCTCATTCCCATGGTTCTGCATTTTGAGAATCCGAAAATGTTAGGCCTTTGGCTGCTGGTCGCGCAGGTGGGGACGTATCTCACTGTGGTGGATGCGGGTCTGTCAGCACTCTCCATCCGGCAGTTCGTCGGTCCGGCGAGTGAGCGGGATTTCCGGCGTCTGGCACCTCGTTTTCAGGCCACCCTCCTCCTTTCCGCGATACAGGGACTGTTAATTTGTCTCTTTGGGTTCACCGGTTCCTGGTGGGCTAGTATTTTTAAAATTTCCGGAAGCATAGAAACGCTTTTTGTTCAGCTTTTCATGGCTCAATGCTTTTTGGTCGGGATCAGCTTCCCCATACGGCCTTTCAGCTCCATTCTTCTGGCGGCACAGCGTTTCGAAGCAAATTATCTGGTAAGTTCAGCCTCGTTCGGCGTGGCCCTTCTACTGACTTGGGGAGGCTTCCATATGGGTTGGGGACTTTGGTCCATACTTTTGGGGAGTCTTTTTCAGATCGTAGCCTCAAGCTTGGCCTCCCTATGGGGGGTGCAAAGCCTTGGCGGGTTGGCCCCGCTTCTATCCCAGACCACGGGGGTAAAGAGCCTGATTCCCAGTCTACTCAAAGAAAGCGCGGGATTTGCCAGCAGCCCTATTTTTTCCACTTCGGCTGGTCTTTTGCAATCGACCGTCCTTTCCCGTCTTTTCGGACTGGAAGGGGTTGCCTTGTGGAATGTGGGCGCAAAAGTTGCCACGGTGCTTTCTCAGATCCTCTCGAAGTTTTATGAGAGTTCTTTTGGGGGATTGAGCGAGTTGGTGGAAAAGAGTCTATTCTCCCAAATGAGACGACGGTTTTTTGCCGTGTTTACGGCAGCCGGAGGTCTCGGCTTGATCTTTGCATCTCTTATAATTTTTCTTAACGAGCCATTTATTGATTGGTGGACAAACGGGAGACTTGATTGGCCCAAGGACGCAACCCTAGGAGTTGCGCTTTGGTTGGTTACCACGACGGTTTCCAGGGGCATTGCTGATCAAACAAAAATCATGCTGCTTTGGCCTCAAATTCGCTGGGGACCCCTACTGGATTTTTTGGCCCTGGCGCTTCTTTTAACCATTCTCCTCTTTTCAACACAGTTTACCACATTCGTACTTCTTGTGGCATTTTCGCCTGTTTGCGGTGCTTTTTGTTGGAACTGCAGAGCTGTTTTTCTTGTTTCGAAGAAACCAACTTTGCGATCGTGAATGCCGGCTCGATCGAAGACTTTAGCATTTTCTTTGCTAGCTTCTTGGTCTGCTTTTCTCTTAGATTTTCCCGTCGATCTCGATTTGTTATTAATAACATGAAAGCCGGAGACCCAAAAGCTCACATCATCCCTCCGTGGTGTGGCCACATCTTATCAAATAATAAGCTCCCGCTATTTTTCGCAATTTTTGGAAGCCTTTTTTCGCATACTCCTGGTGAGATGACACGCAATGAAAAGTGGCTTTTCCTCTAAAATAGCCGCGCGCATAGAAAAATCCTTCGAATGTCTGAACCTTCACATTCCCCGCTAAGCCCAGCCCGACCAACAAAGGTTCGAGACCTTCCTCGTTCTTTTTTGCTCGAAGAGTTGTCCAATTATTTCGGCGCCCCCTGCCCAGACTCTGCCGTACAGACCAACTACTCGCTTTGGAGGTGCCGGGATACCGGTTTGGAATTTTCCTGGCCCCTTGAGCCTGGAAACTTTGATTTTTATAAATGGATAAGTGGCTTTGCTAACTATTATCCGCACGAGCGCTGGGAATACTTTAAAACCATTGCCAGAATTCGTGATTGGTCTATTCCAATTTCTTCGCTTTTGGACGTAGGTTGTGGCAGCGGGCTTTTTCTAAAAATTGCCAAAGGCGTGAGGCCCAAATCTCTTCAAGGCCTTGACTTCAACCTCTCGGCTATCGAAGAGTGCCACAAGGCAGGCCTAAGCGCTTTTTGCGGTTCTGTCAGAGAAGGTATTGGGCAAGGCAAATTTGAATTGGGTTCCTTTGAAATAGTCACATCGTTTCATTGTTTAGAACATGTGCCCGAACCTTTAGACTTTCTAAGTGATTTATCTCTACTACTCCGCCCTTCGGGGCACATTTTTATAAGCACCCCTCTTTCTCCTATGTCTTTTGAAGGCGACTGGTTCGATGTGATGAATCATCCTCCTCATCACATGACGCGCTGGAATGTTTCCAGCTTCCGTCGCGCCGCAGAAATCTTGGGTCTTCAAGTCAAGTTTCACTTCCCCAGAGCAAACCTTTTTCGTCAAGCTCTCCAGACTATTAATCTCAAGCTTTTTGGCTGTAATTCAAAAAGGGGGAATTTTGCAAAAGCTCTACGGCTATCTTTTTCTGGTAAAGAGCTGTTCCAAATGTGGCTTAAAATGCGACAGAGGTCTCGAAACAACGAGGGCGCGGGCGCCGATGTGGTTCTTGTTGAATTTACAAAGCAATCTGAACCAGCGTGAAGATTGCTTTTCTTACTACTGACGCCCGGGATCACTTTCATCAGTATCATAAAAGGGTTCCTTTTTTTGGCGCGGCTCCCACAGCCCTTCTGGAAGGTTTCGCTCTTATCGGCAAGCCCGAAGTTCATGTGATCAGTTGTGCCCAGCAGAAATTAATATCCCCCGCGAAACTCGAAGAGAACATTTGGTACCACGGCCTCACGGTGCCGAAGTTGGGATGGCTTAGAATAGGATACGCAGGTTGCATCCGGGCTGTTCGAAAACAGCTGGCTAGCCTGAAACCTGACTTGGTCCATGGACAAGGCACGGAACGGGATTGTGCCATCGAGGCTGTCGCCAGTGGATATCCGAACCTTCTCACTCTTCACGGAAATATCCGCTCGGTGGCAAAAAAAATGGGGGCGTCTCCCTTTTCTTACTACGGACTGCAGTCTTTTCTTGAATCATGGACCCTTAAAAAAACCGACAGGGTTCTTTGCAATTCGCATTATACCGAATCAATGGTTTTACCCTTAAATCCTCGAACCCACCTCGTTCCAAATGCGGTTCGGAAGCTTTTTTTCGATTTCCCCCGAAAAATTTCAACCCGCGGAAAAACGGGGCTTAGACTTTTGATGGTGGGCGTTATCTCGCCTTACAAACAGCCGCTGGAGTTTCTTAGGTTTCTGCGTGAATGGTGGCAACACCCGGACTGTCCGGTGAATTCATGCTTGTGGATTGGCCGCGCGGATCCGAGCCATGCCTATGCGAAGCAGTTTTTACAGGAAATTAGCGATGCAAAATCACAAGGATGGGCGGATCATCTCGCCGAACTTTCCGCGGAGGCACTAATCCAAAAGATGGACGAGTCGGACTTGCTGGTTCACCTTCCGACGGAAGAGGCATTTGGCTTGGTCGTTGCGGAAGCCATGGTCCGCGGGCTCCCTATCATTACAACTCGAACTGGGGGGCTTCCTGATTTTGCGAAGGTCTATCCGAAAATTCGCTTGGTCTCAGACCGCTTGCCCCTGGAATGGCGAAGCGCCATCGAGGCCGAAACCCATTCGGCCAACCGGATCTTGTTGGATAGCTGGGACAGTCAACGATACCACCCAAAGACCATCGCCCGAAAACACTTGGAGATTTATCAGGACTTCGTAAGGGTCCGGTAAATGCCCGCAAGACGGTCACCCACCTCATCCCACCCCAGGACGCCTTTAAAGACTGGTGCTGAGCTTAGGGAAGCAGTGAAATTTTTTAGACAAAGCGCGGTCCCTTCAGGGCGGTCCAGAGCACAATAAGAAGCTTGCGGGCCAAAGGTGTCTTTCGCCCAAGGCAGGTTGCTTAAAAGCAGGGGACATCCGCAAGCCGCCGCCTCAAGTGCGGAAAGGCTCT
>RFWS01000301.1 GCA_009921985.1 bacterium
CGCCCTCCTCAAGCGTAAGTTGAAGGTGTTTTTGAGCCCAAGCCGTGCAATCGGGGCAACGCTCCTCAACTTCTTCTGGATCCTCCTCGATGCGCTTGTAGGTCAGTCTTTCGATGGCTCTGCGACAGCAGTAGTCCAATACCTCTTTCTGCGTCTGGAAGGCAACGCTTACATCGTCAATGGCGACCGAGTGGAGGCCGAGGCCGCTTTCTTTGGCGTGAGTCCCGCAATGATCGCCAAACCACAGGCCGTTGGGGGCTTGCCAGACGTCAAATTCAACGGAAATTCCCTTGTACCCCAAACCCTGCTTTTTCTTCGGCCTCGAGCCAGAGTAAATATTGATTTGTCCTTCTGGCGAATTGCAGGCACCAGAGCGGGTCGTGGAAAATGCGTACCCAGTTCCATCCTCATTATCCACCAGCTTCTTGCAGTGGTCGGCGGT
The DNA here is from genome assembly GCA_009921985.1 of bacterium. Classification (GTDB taxonomy): domain Bacteria; phylum Verrucomicrobiota; class Verrucomicrobiia; order Methylacidiphilales; family Verrucolacustridaceae; genus Verrucolacustris. The sequence goes on from RFWS01000301.1 coordinate 443, forward strand.
GATCTGATGATAGCCGACAATCTCCTTGCGGCCATATTGGCGAACCACCTTAAACATTTCTTCCTTGGGGATCCCGAAGAACTCCCCCAGCCGGATCCGCTCCACCTCCTCGATCTTGGCCTCAAGATCCTCGATGTCGGACTCAATCTTGTCGTTTAATTCCTTGGCCTTCTGCTTTTGAGCCAAAAGCTCGCCACGCCTTGAGGCCAGCTCGGCGTTTTGGGTGAATATCTCAATCATACCCTTAAACAGGGCAAGTCCGTCACGGATAGTGAGGTTCTGGAGGTCGTGGAGGTGGCACCCCAAAGGTGGGGTTCTCGCACCGCCGGCAGTCCTTCATGTCGAAATCAAGTATTGCCCCATCTTGGAGGAGAACTGTGAAGACCTTGTTGTGATCCATCCCGGGATCGCAAACAAGGAAGGCCAACCCCTCCCCCTTGGGAGTCATCACCCAAACTTCAGGATTGAGTTGAAGGAGCGTCACGAAGGGGTCCCTGGCGGAAGATGTCAAAGATTATGGTCGGCCAGCCACCGAACTCTAGGGCATGAGCAAGCTGGTGCTCGCCAACGGCATCAAGGCATTTCTCATAGTAATTGAGTGGTAGCCG
>RFWS01000302.1 GCA_009921985.1 bacterium
GTATTCCGAGATGCGGGGCAACACCTCCCAGGCATGCTGGACCCCGGTAAAGAGCTCCTCGTGGTTCTGTCCCTTGAGGTCGAAGAAGTCGGCCAACGCCGTGTTCACCTGCTCACCCTGCCCCTACACCGCGATCTTCTCAAGCCCGCCGAAGGGCGGAGCGCAGGGCCGTACGGGTTAGCTCCAACTCCCTCGGACCATGCGCGGCCGAAAGAAAGCATGTTTCAAACTGGGACGGTGGAAAATAAACACCCGACTCCAGGAGTGCGTGAAAGAGGTCCGCATAACGTTTGCGGTCGATTTTTTGGGCATCCTGGAGATTCCGCACCGGCCTGCCGTCCGGACGGCAAAAGAGGCAAAACATCGACCCGATCCGGACAAAAGGATCGTTCGACGAGGCCGCCGCCAACTCCTCACGAAACATCGTTTCCAGAGCCGCCGCCGTCTTTTCCAGTTGGCGGTAAATTTTACCTTTCGCCAGCACCCCCAACTGTGCCAAACCCGCCGCCATGGCCATAGGGTTTCCTGACAGAGTCCCCGCCTGATAGACGGGTCCATCCGGGGCAAGGTAATCCATGACTTCAGCCCTGCCCCCAAAGGCCCCCACCGGCAACCCTCCCCCGATCACTTTCCCGAAGGCGCTTAAATCAGGCCTTATTCCGAAAATCTCTTGGGCGCCGCCCGGGGCCAAACGAAATCCCGTCATCACCTCATCAAAAATAAGCAACGTACCGTGTTTCCGCGTCAACCTCCTCAATCCCTCCAGGAATCCCGGCAGAGGCAGAATCAGGCCCGCATTGGCAGGAATGGGCTCCAGAAGGACTGCCGCAATCTCACCCCCGTTTTTCGCAAACAAGCTCTCCACTGCGCCAAGGTCATTGAAAGGGAGAACATGGGTGTCCTGGACCGCGCCGGAAGTAACCCCGGCGCTATCCGGGTGCCCCAGGGTCAGCGCTCCGGATCCGGCGGCCACCAGGAGCGCGTCGGAGTGACCGTGGTAGCATCCCGAGAATTTCACAATTCCGTTCCGACGGGTGAATCCCCGCGCCA
>RFWS01000303.1 GCA_009921985.1 bacterium
TAAACTTAAACTTAAAACTTAATCTGTCCTGCGGCGCACCCGGCGCAAAGCGATCATCCCGCCCAACCCCACCACAAGCAACGAAAGGGCCGAGGGCTCGGGAACAGAGGCCACCGATGTGCTAATCGTCTCCGCGGCGGTCGTGGCGCTGGACAGACCGGACAACTTGAGTGCTCCGGCATAGTTGCCGTTCACGCGGACGTTGTCGAAAGTGAAATTGTTTCGGGATCCGATCAGGGAGGCATTCGGGGCAGCGGCCAAGAGAGTATTTGCGTCGGCATTCAGGTTGCTGGTAGCCCACAGTTTCACATCCACTTTTCCGGAAGTGGCACTGGGCGTTAAGGCGAAAGTGACCAGGTAGGAGGTGTTGGCCAACGGGGTGAAATCGATCGTTTTGATGTCCGCGGTTCCGTTCCCCCCATGGGCGTCAAAGCCGAATTTTTGTGCATTCCACGGAATTCCGATGAACATGTTCTCCGTGTTGCCCTGCCAGAGGCTGATTCCGGTGTAGTTACCGCCGGAAAAATTGGACGAGTTCATGATGTAGGAAAGATAGAAGCTGTTGCCGGAGGTGTTGAAGGTGGAGAGCAAGGTGCGTTTCGACTCCGTCCCCACCTGCAACGCCGAGGTTCCCGAGCCTCCGATGCCGCTCACGATGGTGCTGTTGCCTCCGATCCAAGCCCCCGAAAAGCCACTACCGCCATTTTGCCCATCCAGGTTGGCTCCCACGGAATAGTCGAAAGTTTCGGTGAAAATGCTGGTGGCTTTGGCCGGCAGGGTCGTCAGGGCAAGCCCGACAAGCAGGATAAAATAGTCACGGACCGGCACGAGGCCTGCCCAAGTCATCCTGCCCGCAGAAAAAGCCGCCTTGGAAGCGATGAAGCCGGTACCAAAATTTCTCATACTAGCGTATTAGACAGGCCTAGGGACCCCATGTTCAACCGAATTCCCCTTGCGCCTCCGGTTCCAGGCAATTAGCCCGCCCAACCCAAGAGCAACCAGCGAAAGGGACGAAGGCTCGGGAACAACGTTCAAGGTGATGGAATCAGT
>RFWS01000304.1 GCA_009921985.1 bacterium
AATCCCAAGGCGGCGACGACGGCCGATAAGGTTTCGGCGGATTTCATTCTGGTTTCCCACGGTCACGGGGACCATTACGGGGATGCGGTGGAAATCGCCAAACGGACCGGTGCCACGATCATCGCGCCGTATGAGTTGGCCCTGCATGCCGGAGCCCAGGGGGCCAAAGTTCATCCCATGGGTTGCGGGGGTGGAAAAGATTTTCCTTTTGGACGGGTGCAGTTGACCGTTGCCCACCACAGCTCCTCTGTGGAGGAGGCGGGAAAGACGATTTCCGTGGCGACCCCGGTCGGTTTTCTGGTCCGCGCCGATGGAAAGACGATCTATTTTGCCGGGGATACGGCCTTAACGATGGACATGGAGCTGTTGGGGCGACGGAACTCCATCGATCTGGCCCTCGTGCCAATCGGGGACAATTTCACGATGGGACCTTTGGATGCGGTCGAGGCTGTGCGGATGCTCAAGGCCAAGCGGGCCGTGCCGATGCATTACAACACTTTTGATTTGATCGAGGTCGATCCGGTCATCTTTCAGAAAGAGGCGGAGAAGAGCGGTTGTAAGGTGGACGTGCTGAAGCCGGGCGAGAGTCTGGAACTTTAAATTTTCCCAAGCGCCAAGAGCAGGGTGCGGGTGCTGATCAAAATCAGAAGGATGCCGACCAGCCGCATGAGGGTCTTGGCGGGGAGAATCTGACAAAGCTTCGCGGCAAATGGAGCGGCGATGATGCCGCCGAGAATGAGACCGGCGATGATCTTGAAATTTTCCAGCTTGAGGAAGATGAAGAAAGTGATGGTTTGGCTCAGGGTGACAAAAAACTCAGCCAAGTTGACGGAGCCGATCACATAGCGGGGTTGATGTCCCTTGGCCAACAGGGTGGAAGTGACCACCGGACCCCAACCGCCGCCGCCCACGGCGTCAAGAAATCCACCGGCCAAAGCCAGGGGAACCGCTTTGGTGGGTTCGGTGCCAATGGCGATCGGTTTGTGGTTGGATCTCCAGAGAATGTAGGCCCCCATGATGATGAGGTAGACGCTGATCCAGGGTTTGAAT
>RFWS01000305.1 GCA_009921985.1 bacterium
TACGGACTGGAAAGGCCTTGATAAGGGACCGGCACAGCCGGAGCGGCTCCCGAGGCGGTGCCGGCAGGCGGGGCGGAGGCGTTGTACCAGCTCCCGCCGCCGTTATGGAAAACGAATTCAAGTTCCGAGCCCGGCACGGCCACGCCATCCGCGCGAAAAAGATTTTCCCCCGGAATGTTCGTGCGTCCCGACCCGATTCTGCGCATGGGGGTCGTGGTCCAGTTGGTCTCGCCGGCCGTGAGATTTCTCCAAAAGAGGTTGGCGTTGGTCCACGTGGTATGGAGAAGAAAGGTTTTTCCTTTCCAGGGAGGGTCGATGTGGGCAGGGACTTGGACGTTCCATTGGGCGGACAGGTCAGTGGAGGCAGCGGTGGCCCAGTTGGAGGTCGCAAAAGAGCGGCGAATATATTTATAGCTCAGACGCTCTCCATCCGGCAGGGCGATCTGGCCGGTCCAAACATTACCGGGAGTCCAGATAAGTTTGATGGCTTTCAATGGATCGTTGCCGCCCAAAGCCGGATGGGGGCCAAGAACGCACACCTCGTTCCCTAGGCCCACGTCATTGGTGATGGCAAAAGAAAGGACTTTGGGAATTCCGCCCGACCACGCCTTCCCAAGCATGAGAGGCCAAAATACAGAAACGAAAGCAATCCACCGAAAATCCATAGATACTAAAAAATGCGAGTGAAAAAACAAAAGTCAACGGGGGCATGTAAGGCGCTGACGATGAGCAAAAAACGCCTATTCCCGTAGGCTGATAATCCATTCAAAAACCGACAGCCACGAAGTGAGGGCTTTGCACAAAAGTGACTGTCAGCGATTGAAAAATCCCCGACATTTTAAAAAAACAGGTCATTCTTTCCCGATGTCTTGGAAGCGTTGCCCCTTGTTCCTGCTGGTCCTCCCGTTGGGCTCCTTCGCCAAGGATCTGAACAAAAACGGGAAGGTGGATCCTTACGAGGATCCGGCCCGACCGGTGGATGAAAGGGTGGAAGACCTCCTTGGGCAGATGACCTTGGACGAAAAGACCTGCCAGTTGGCCACGCTTTAC
>RFWS01000306.1 GCA_009921985.1 bacterium
TCCTCGTGGGCCAAAAGGATCTCGATCGCATCTCCCCGAACCCGGAACTGTCCCCGCTCCGGGGCCGCATCGTTTCGCTCGTACTGAATCTCCACTAACCGGGCGAGCAACTCTTCCCGGGGAATCTTCTGCCCGGGCTCAAGGGCCAGGATCATCCGTTCGTAATCCTCTGGCGAACCCAGGCCGTAGATGCAGGAGACGCTGGAGACCACGATCACATCTTTGCGGGTCAGCAGGCTGGTGGTCGCTGAGAGGCGGAGCCGTTCGATCTCCTCGTTGATGGAAGAGTCTTTTTCGATATAGGTGTCGGTTCGCGGGATGTAAGCCTCAGGCTGGTAGTAGTCGAAGTAACTCACAAAATACTCCACCGCATTGTTCGGAAAGAAGGACTTCAGCTCGCTGTATAACTGGGCCGCCAGCGTCTTGTTGTGGCTCATCACCAAAGTGGGAATCCCAAGTTTCTGGATCACGTTGGCCACCGTGAAGGTTTTGCCGGAGCCGGTCACTCCCAGGAGGACATTGTGCTTTTCGCCCTTTCGAATCCGCTCCAGCAAACCGGCGATCGCCGCCGGCTGGTCCCCCGCCGGTTCGTAGGGGGCTTCAATTTGGAAATTCATGGGGTCTCTGGGTCGTGTAGGATTCGAACCTACAACCTACTGGTTAAAAGCCAGCAGCTCTACCATTGAGCTAACGACCCAATGTGCAAGGTTGAGTAGCATTTTCGCTTGACGATTGTCAAGATTGTCAAGATCATCTGTCAAGATTCTAATAATATGAAACCGATCATAATTCAAAAAGGCTGGGCAAAGGTCCGGATCTACGAGTGCCCTCTTCGCCGGGGAGATGAGGAATACATGACCTACATCATCTCCTGGTACATCGGCAAAAAACGGATGCGCCGGGGCATGGCCTCCTTAAGGCTGGCGAAGAAGGAGGCCAATACGATTGCTGAGCAACTGGCCGATGGTTCAGCCACAACAGCCGAAATAACCCAAAAAGAACTGCAACATTACCGTAAATGCGAAAACCTTCTTAACGGCGTTCCTCTA
>RFWS01000307.1 GCA_009921985.1 bacterium
TCCTGGTTTTGGTGCCGGGGAGTGTGACGGCGGAGCGGCGCTTGAGCGCCTGGATCCAGGACCGGTTGGGGCCGAACCGGGTGGGTATCCCGTTCACGAATATCCGTCTCTTCGGGCTGGGTCAGGCTCTCGCCGACGCCGCCAAGTTCCTTTTGAAGGAGCAGTTTGTTCCGGCTTCGGTCAACAAGTTCTACTTCAACCTCGCACCGATCCTCGCGATGGTGCCCGCCCTGGTTACCGTGGCCGTGATTCCTTTCAGTCCCGGCTTCGATCTCCGTCCCATCGCCAGCTGGATCGCCCCGCATCTCGGTTGGGACACTTCCACCGTGGAGGCGTTCCAAATCAGCGGGGTCATCGCCAATCTGGATATCGGCCTTCTCTTCGTTTTCGCAGTCATTTCCCTTAGCGTATACGGGATCGTTCTGGCTGGGTGGGCTTCCAATTCCAAATACCCTTTTCTCGGCGGCATCCGTTCCTCCGCCCAGATTATCTCCTATGAAATCGCCATGGGAGCCTCGGTTGTGCCGGTGTTTTTGGTTACGGGAAATCTCAACCTCGGAAAGATCGTCGACTATCAGATTCAGCACGGTTGGTTGGCCTTCCCGAGTCTTTCCGGAGGAATCTGGGGAATCCTGCTTGGAGTCTGCCTGGCTTTCTCTTTCCTCGTCTTCCTGATCGCCTCTTTTGCCGAGACCAACCGACTGCCTTTTGACCTGCCGGAGGCGGAGACGGAATTGGTGGGTGGCTACCATACGGAGTATTCCGGTATGCGCTTCGCCCTGTTTTTTCTGGGGGAGTACGCTGCCATGGTCTCAGCCTCCGCCATCATGGTGACGGTTTTTCTGGGTGGCTGGAGCCTTCCTTTACCCTGGTTTAACGGGCAACCCATGCCCATGGCGGTCTTCGGCTTGACCCTGCCGGGATGGTTGGCCGGGCAGGCCATGCCTTGGTGGTTCGGGTTTCTTTCGGTTGGAGTGTTCCTGGCCAAGATCCTGTTTTTTATCGCCCTATTCATCGTTATCCGATGGACCCTGCCGCGGTTCAAGTAC
>RFWS01000308.1 GCA_009921985.1 bacterium
TGTCTGCGGTGAAAATTCCAATTTATCATTCTATGAGTCATTTTATTTATTACCTTTCTTATTTTCTTTCTTATCTTTCATACCTTTAATCTATCACACTTTGGCGAAAAGTCAAATTTTTTCTTCAATTTGTTTTTCGTTGATTATCATCGAGTTATGATGAGCGACTTCAACTTTGTGTTGATATTTCGCAAAACTTTCATCGAGTCTTTTCTGAGATTCTTCAACGGCTTTTTTGAGGTCAGCCGAGGCTTTGTCTAAATTTCCGAGGAGGATTTCGAATTTTGTTTTTCTTTTCATACTCTTAATCTATCACATTTTAGAATTTTCGCAAGAAAAATCTTCATTTAAATTTCATTGACCATCAACGAGTTACAACACAAGGGAGGTGGATTATATAAGTAATTGATATTCAAGGATTTAGATTTTTAGCGTTCCAATAGGTTTTGGTCAAAGATCGTTTGTGATCTTTTCGCTTCCATCAGGTTTTGGTCTAAGATCAGGATCTACAAGTTATTGATTATTAAGGACTTACAAAGACAGCCTCCCGCCCTGCGTAAGTCGTTGATAGAGAACAACTTACGAGGGATAGTTTTAGAAAGGCATGATTTTTATTTCTAGAGATTCTTCTAAAGTTTTTTTAGAGGGTTTGAAAAAGATAACTTTGTCAGAAATCTTTTCGACCGAAACTTTTTCTGGCAGAGATGCAAAGTCTCCTTCTTCATCAGTCGCAATCACCAAAGCTTTTCCTGCGAAAGGTTGCGAGGTAATTCCAAACTTAAAGTAGGCTTGGGTTTCGCTATCTTTTAGCAAACCCTCGTCATCTAGGATCATATCAATTCCATCTGCAAGGCTGGTGATCGTGATGAGTTCACACCCTATGAGTGCATAGATGGTTTGGAGTTTCGTGTCTACCATCTTAACTTCGGTGATGGTTTGAGTGAATGGGTCAATTAAGATTGCCCTTTTGATTGGATTATTATTTGTCATATGTTTAGTCTATCATACCTTTCTATATTGTCAAGTCTTACAATCTGTAAAACTTATGA
>RFWS01000309.1 GCA_009921985.1 bacterium
TCGGTTGCTTTCTCCGCTCCGAGCCCCGTCTGCGCCCGCACGGTAAGTTCCACAAACTTCTCCTCGGAGGCCTTTTCTTTCGATAGCACGGTTCCGAGCCAGGTCGCGATCAAGCCCAGTGGGATGCTGACGAGGGCTGGATTCTTCAGCGGAAAGATCGGTTCCTTCATAAAATCAGGACTCACCAGGATCAGTCCAATACTGGAAAGCAATCCCACACCCAAACCCCCCACCGCCCCGGCGGTGTTGAACCGCCTCCAAAAGAGCGAAGCCAGCATCACTGGTAGATTGGCGCTCGCCGCCACGGCAAAAGCCAGGCCCACCAGAAAGGCCACGTTCACCGCGGGCCCCAGCAGGATGGCAATCCCGATCGAGGCGGCCCCCACCACAAAAGCGGTGATTCGGGCCACTTTGACCTCCTCCCCGGGACGATGTTCTTTCCCGTGATGGATCACATTCACAAAGAAATCATGGGCAAAGCTGGTGCTGGCGCTGATCGTCAATCCCGCCACCACCGCCAGGATCGTGGCGAATGCCACCGCGCTGATGAAGGCGAAGAATACCTCGCCGCCCAGCACCCGGGCCAATTCCGGAGCGGCCATGTTGGTTCCGCCGTTCGCCTTCACATAGTCGGGACCCAACAGGCTCGCCGCCCCGAATCCGAAGAAAGTCGTCATGATGTAGAACGCGCCGATGATCAGCATGGCCCAGACCACGCTGGCCCGTGCCGTCTTGGCGTCCGGCACGGTATAGAATCGGATCAGAATGTGCGGGAGGCCGGCCGTGCCGAACAGCAGCGCCATGCCGAGCGAGATCTGGTCCCAGGGGTTTTTGAAAATCAAGCCGGGATGCAGGAAGTTGCGTGTCATTGTTTCCCCGTTCGGGCCGGTGGAGGAAATCGCCGTCAGCGAGGAAAAGAACTGCCCCAGGTCAAAGTGGAACTTTTGCAGAACGAGATAACTGAGAAAAAGACTTCCGCTGATCAGCAGCACCGCCTTGATGATTTGCACCCAGGTGGTG
>RFWS01000310.1 GCA_009921985.1 bacterium
GCCACGCCACGGCTGATGAGCCGCACAAGGTGGACTCATACGATACGGACCTGATCCAGCTGGCGGCCTATGCCTACGCCGTGTTCGACGAGCCCGTCGCGGCCCGCAGTGTGTACATCGACCCGGCGACGGGCGCGATTGAGAACAAGCTATGGACACCGGAGGAAGTGGAGGAGGCGTTTGAGGTTTTCAAGAATGTGCTGTCCATCTGGCGCTGGATGAAAAACTACGACCCGAGGGCCAGCAAATGAGCGAGCTCCCTGCGGATTACATTGTCCTGCCCGACCAATCCATCGCCCGCCAATTGGCGGACCGCTGCCGCTCGCTAGAGCGCCAGCTTAAGGAGGCGCGGGAGGCGCTGATTGCGGCCGAGGCCAGGGAGAACGATCTGATCGACCGGCTGCGGGGAGATGGCGGACTGTGAGCGTACGCCTAAGCGGAGCGACAATTCTGGAGGCCATGGTTGCTCCGAAGATTGGGCTTGGAGATGGGCATTATTACAATATTGATTGGGGATATTTTGTCGTCAGAGACAAGGTTGCCTACTTTCCGGACGGAGAATTTTTAGACACAACCATACATCAGCCCGCTCGCTGGTTCCCCTTTGATCCAAAGATTGTCGCGTGCCCCGAAGATTACTCCGCATGGGATGATGACCGAAGATGTCTTGAGCAGTCTATAAGACAGGCAGAAATCGAGGCAGCTGAAGAAAATCAAGCTGATTGGCACAATAAGCGCAAAGTCCTTGTAGAAAGCGCAAAAACAAAACTCACTCAAGACGAGTTCAACGCTGTTTTTGAGGCAGGAATGCAGGAGGAAAGAAGATGATTTACATCAACTCGTGCATGGCCTGGAGCGGCTGGTTGTGAAACGCATCAGTCTTAAAAAGCGTGAGGAGACGTGCAAGACGCGGCCCGTCATGCGCCGGTGCCGGTGGATAGCGGAGCTGTTGCGCAAGAACGGCGAGCTGCCCAGCTGCGAGAAAGTAGCGCAGGAGTTTGAGGTCAGTTACAAGACAGT
>RFWS01000032.1 GCA_009921985.1 bacterium
TTCGGGGAGCTGGGTGCGGATCCGATCGTGAAACGCCACGATGCGATCTCCCCGGAGGAGGTGGAAAAGTTGAAACCACGACGGGTGGTGATTTCTCCGGGGCCCGGGACACCAGCGGAGGCCGGAATTTCCATGGACGTGATCCGCCGGATGGGAAAAACGACGCCGATCTTGGGAGTTTGTCTAGGTCACCAGTGCATGGCCGAAGTGTACGGGGGCCGGGTGGTCCGGGCGGAGCGGCTTATGCACGGCAAAACCTCCCCTATTCGTCATCAAGGAAAGGGTGTCTTTGCCGGGTTGCCCAATCCGTTTGAGGCCACGCGTTACCACTCGCTGATTGTGGAGAAATCCTCTTTGCCCGCCTGTCTGGAGGTGACGGCCGACACCGCCGAGGGAGAGATCATGGGGCTTCAGCACCGCGAATTTCCCGTGCACGGGGTTCAATTTCACCCTGAATCCATCCTAAGCCGGGAAGGCAAGGATCTGTTGCAGAATTTTTTAAGAATGTAGGAACATCAACGGGCGGTACGGAAGCCGATCCGAGGATCTCCCTGATTGGAGGGCGCAAAACGGACTGGATTCAAGTTATCCACAGGGGCCATGTCTAAATAATTTCCCCCGATAAATGAACCAGAAGCTTGCGCATTTTTATTGGCCTCGGGTGAGTCAATCCATTCGCTGAGATTTCCCCCGAGATCAAAATGCCCGTAAGGGCCTAAATCCTTTGCGTTGGATTCTGCCTTGAGTACGTGAAAATATGCGGCTTCGGAAACCTTTTTTGGGTCCGCGTTACAGGCGAGGTTGATGGACGGGTCTTTCAACTCTCGATGCCAAGGATACTTGCGACCCTCGTTCCCCGATGCGGCCAATATCCATTCCTCCATGGAGGGAAGACGGCGCTTCTTCCATTTGGCAAAGGTCACCGCGCTGGGATAATCCACATTAAAGACAGGGGTGTCCCGACTGATTTCTTTTCCCTGATACCTTTCCTTTTTTCGGGCCCGACCCAGAATTTCTTTCCAATCCCGCGGCTCCAGGCTGCTCACGGAAGATTTTTCTCTTTGAAAACTCTCTGGAACGATAGCCTGCCAATCCGGAATTTTCTGGAGGTCTATCAAAAAAGCCTCGTACTGTCCGATCGTGACCTCGTGGCGGTCGAGAGAGAAGGCGGCCACGTTGATGGTTTTCCCGCCGCGGACGATTTGACCTGCAGGTACCATGATTTCGGCCTCGGCCAGTCGGGCAGGTTCATCAAGAAAGAAACGGTGAAAGATGACGCGGGCATAAAGAGCAAGAAAGGCGGCAAACAGAACGGAACCCGCCCCGATGGCCCAGCGCCGGATTTTGCGGGCTCGCAGGGTTTTTTCCGCGGCTTCCAGTTCCTCCTTGCGAATGTGAACCTCGCGGACTTCGGCCAGATCACGCTCAAATTCCCGGGCCTGTCGGAGCAGGTCAAAAGCCGAGGTTCCCGGGTTGCGTAGCAGTTTCAGCAAGGTGCTTCCTTTGGGATCACCGGCGAGAAGAGGTTCCAAGATCCCCGCAAGGTGTTGGGCGTTGTCGTAGGTGGATGTTTCCGGCCGGCCCGGATACGCGGCCGGATTGCGTAGGCGCGGGGTTCCCTTGCTGGAAAGCGTGTAGTCGTATTCTCCCAAAAGCCGGGCGGGGATGGAGGAGGATTCCATTTCCGCAGTGACGGAGCCGAGTGCGGTGGCCAACCGGGCGCAGGCCAAAAGACCTGGTTTCTCCCCGGCCATGCGAAGATGGAGGAGAGAGGGGTGGGATACCGGTTCTTGGGCCACGAGAATGCGGTTTTCCAATGGGATCGACTCGTAAAGGGAATAGACCGAGGGATGATTGACCCTCGCCATGGCACGGATCGCCTTGGGGAAAACCGCCGAACCGCTGGGGGAAACCAGCACCTGCAGGGCGCGCTGAAGTTGATGATGCTTGGCCCAGTAGAGGCGTCCCAAGGGGTGGGGTCCGGCCGGGGAGGAGAGGCTGTAGGCGTCCTGTTCCGTGCCGGAAAGATTTTCCATACTTTCCGCCAATTTCAAGGGCAGTGCATCGTCCGGTGCCAGCAGGGGAATCGGATAACCGGCTGGGAGCGAGCCTGTCAGGTCGTATCGGCCAAAGACTGCAAAGGGGATTTCCGGGAATTTTTCCGCCAGTAAAAGAAGTTCCGAGGATCGCTCCTCCTCATCCCAAAGGATATCCGCGAGGAGCACGGAAACGGGAGAGAGGGAGGCCAGGGCAGGCTCAAGCTCGGGCCACGCGGCGACCTTTTGAACGAGGGCCGTGGGAAAAAAATCCAATATCAGGGCCGAAAACATTTCCCGGGATTCCGCGTCTTCCTGAGCGAGGAGAATCGTGGGCACGCCCTATTGTGGTCAGTTCGCGACCAGTGAGAAAGGGGGGAATTTGAAAGGAAGTTAGATGTTTGAAAATGGAATCAGGGAAAGGCGGTGGATGGCGTAGGCGGCGCCGAAACCGTTGTCGATGTTCACCACCGTGATCCCAGGGGCGCAGGAGTTGAGCATGCCAAGAAACGCAGTCAAGCCCTTCAGGTGGGCTCCGTAGCCCACGGAAGTGGGGACGGCGATCATGGGCCGAGCCACCAGGCCGCCCAGCACGCTGGGCAGGGCCGCCTCCATGCCAGCCACCACCACCAAGGCATCCTGTTGCCGGATCTCCGGCAAGCGGCGGAGGGTGCGGTGCAGACCCGCCACCCCGATGTCATAAAAGCGGGAGGGCCGGTGCCCCAAAAATTCCAAAGTGACAAAGGCCTCCTCCGCCACCGGATGATCCGAGGTGCCGGCCGCGCAGATGCCCACGCGGAGTTTCTGCCCGTGGGCAGCCCGGCGGGAAGCGGACACAGTAAAGGTACGGGCGTGGGGGTGATATTTTCCAGCGGGGATTTTGCGTTTGAGGTCCCGTGCCTTTTTTTCGTCGACCCTTGTGACCAGCACAGGCTGGTGCTCGGCCCGCAAGCGGCGGGCGATGGCCGCAATTTGGGAAGGGGTTTTTCCAGCCCCGTAAATCACCTCCGGAGCTCCGAGTCGAGATTGGCGCTGCAGATCCACCTCGGCGAAAGCCTTGGGAAGAAAAGAACTGGGATGGCGGCGGGACGCCATCGGCGTTCAGGCCAACGCGGCCGAGAGGCGGGGCAAGAGATCGGAAATCGGCAACCGTTCCTGTTGCATGGAGTCGCGATGGCGGAGGGTCACGGTGTCCTTGGTTCCGGCGAGGGGACCATCCTTCACGCCCTCCAAGGTTTCGAAATCCACGGTAATGCCAAACGGCGTGCCGACCTCGTCCTGACGGCGGTATCGTCGACCGATGGCGCCAGCTTCGTCGTAAAAGACCGGGAAATGTTTTCGCAACTGGTCTGTGAGGGTGTGGGCTTTGGCCACCAGCTCCGGTTTGTTTTTTAGGAGGGGAAAGATGCCGGCCTTGATTGGAGCCATTTTGGGATGGAAGCGTAAGACCACCCGGATTTCCTTGTTGCCCTTTTCATCGGCCACTTCCTCCTCGTGGTAGGCCTCACAAATCAGGGCCAACACGGTCCGGTCCACTCCGGCGCTGGGTTCCACCACGTGGGGAATGAATTTCTCCCGGGTTTCCTCGTCAAAATATTCCAAGGGCTTGCCGCTGGCCTCCTGATGCTGCTTTAGGTCGTAATCGGTGCGGTAGGCGATTCCTTCCAGTTCCTCGGTTCCAAAGGGAAACTCGTAAAGCAGGTCGTAGGTGCCCTGGGAGTAGAAGGCCCGGTCTCTTGCAGGGACATCGTAGACCTGGATTTTTTTGCGGGGGAGGCCGATGGATTCGTACCAAGCGATCCGGTCTGCCAGCCACTTTTCCAGCCACGCCTTTCCGTCCGCGGGGCGAACGAAAAACTCCACTTCCATCTGCTCGAATTCCCGTGATCGGAAGGTGAAATTCCTCGGGTTGATTTCATTGCGGAAAGCCTTGCCGATTTGGGCGATTCCAAAGGGCAATTTTTTCCGGGAGACTTCCAGGACATTTTTGAACTGCACAAACATGGCCTGGGCGGTTTCTGGCCGGAGATAAGTGAGGTTCCGATCGTCCTCCACTGGACCGACATAGGTTTTGAACATCAGGTTGAATTGGCGTGGTTCCGTCAATTCGCCCCCGCAGGCGTTGACCATCTTGCTCGGTTTCTGCGGGCATGGGCTGGAAGCCACCTGGTCGGCGCGAAAACGACCTTTGCAGGTTTTGCAGTCGATCATCGGGTCGCTGAAGGTGGCCTCATGGCCACTGGCCTTCCAGACAGCACGGTTCATCAGAATCGAACCGTCCAGACCCACAATGTCGTCCCGCCACTGGGTCATGGCCTTCCACCAGGATTCCTTCAGGTTGCGTTTGAGCTCCGCACCGAGCGGGCCGTAATCCCACGCCCCATTTAGGCCCCCGTAGATCTCGGAGGATTGGAAAATAAAGCCCCGTCGCTTGCAGAGAGCCACGATCTTTTCCATGCGATTTTCAGCCATGAAGTTGGATTGGTTGGATTCCCGAAAGAAAGTTGTTAGCGATGACCCAATCTTGGATCGGCTGGTCCGGCGGACCGGTCTCAAAAGGAACACGGCCGGTTCGGCCCTGCGTTGGCTCCAGCGGGCCGGCGGGATGGTTTTGGCCTTGTTCCTGGCACTGGCTTTGCTGGGGCGGCTGGTGGGTCTTCCTTCGCCTTGCAAAAACCGGCTGCTCCGTGAACTCGCCAGCCGGGGACTCGAAGTGGATGTGAAAAAAATCACTCTCGATCCCCTGGGGGGTCTGGTGGCGCGCGATCTGGTGGTTTACCGGGATACGACCCGCGGGGAGGAACGACTGAGGGTGCGGGAGGTGGGTTTGACCCCCAACTGGTTGGCATGGCGTCGGGGCGAGCCGTTTCTCTCCGGGGCGAGACTGAGAGATGCCCATATTTCCTGGCCGCTGGGAGAGGGGGTGGAAGCCGAGGCGCGAAGGGTGGAGGCGAATGTGGAGTTCCGACCTGGGGAAATCCGGATTCAGCGCCTTCGAGGCCAGGTTCTCGGGCTGGATCTCGACCTGAAGGGCCGGATAGGTATGGAAGCGGGGCGCCAACCCGCTCCGCAGGAATTTCCCATCGCCAAGGTTTGGCGCCAGGCGGAAAGCGTGCTGCGGGACTTGGGAGGTCCGGCTCCGAAAATTCAGGCTGAATTTAGTGCAGAGATCGGCCGGCCGGAAGAAAGTCGTGCGGATATCCTGGTTACTGCGGCGCGGAATATTTGGCGGGGGGTTGCGCTTCCCAGTCTGGAAATCAGGGCGACGATGGCGGACGGAGCCCTCAAGCTGGAGCGGTTCCAGTTGGATCTCGAGCGGGGCGGGGTCGAGGCTTACGGCTCGGCGGACTTTGTCCGCGGGACCGGGGGGCTGGAATTTTTCGGCCAAGTCGAACCCGCCCGTCTGGCCCCGGCTTTCGGCCCGTCGGCAGGCTACGCCCTCCGGGAATTTCGGTCTCAGCAGCTTCCCCGATTGAGCGGAAAGCTCGAGGCCACCTGGAAAGGGGAGCCAAACTTCTTTGCCGCCTGTAATCTGGAGATCGGGGAGTTTCGTCTCGGCCTTTTTCCTTTCCAGGGTCTTCATGTGCCTTGGGTGACGGACGGGAAACGGTGGATGGTCCAGGGACTCCGGCTGGAGGCCTCTTCCGGAGGGGTTCTGGGACTGCAGTTGGCCTTTGATGGTAAAGCCGAGCTCAAAGGAAATCTGCGTTCCGATCTCGATCTGAAAAGCCTTTCTCCGCTCTTTGGACCGGGTGCGGCTCCTTTTTGGTCGAGCCTTGATTTTGTTCAACGTCCTTTGCTGAGCTTCAGGATTATGGGAGCCGGGTTTTCCCCCGATCTGATCCGTCTGGAGGGCAAAGTGGAGGTCCGCGGCATGCGATACAAAGGAGTGCCGATGGACGATTTGGACGCCGATATTGTCTATGCCTCACGGGAAATCCGCGCCACCAATGTCCGGGTGACCTCGGGGGGCGGGGAGGGCAAAGGGGAAATTCGCTACACGCTGGATCCTCGGTTCGTCTATTTCCACAACGTGGAGTCGACCCTGCCGGTCCGGGAATTTTCACCTGTCTTCGGGGAAAAGGTGCGCGAGACGATGCAACCTTACGAGTTTGTCGACCGCCCGATTGTGACTCTGGAGGGGAAAATCGACCTGGAAGAGAAATTCCGCACGGACATGACCGCAACCGGAAAAAGCGCGGCCGGTCTTCATTATGTGGTGGCCGGAAAAAAGCTGCATTTTGGCGATGTGAACCTTGAGGTAAAGATTCAGGGCAAGAAAACCACCGTGAAAACCAGGGAGAAAAAACCTGCCTCCCTATGGGGTGGGCAGGTTGAGGTGCAGGTGGCCGTGGACGGACCCAAGGGCAAAAAAACCCAGAAAACCCAGGTGGAGCTCAAGGAGGTTGACTTTGGCAAGATCGTGGAGGTTTATTTTGACAATCCCGGCTATCACGGAAAATTAAGCAGTGATGAGCCCTGCAAGCTTGAAGGGCCCTCCGGCGCCGGCACCTGGAGGCAGTGGACCGGGGAAGGGGTTTTGGAGGTTGATGACGGAAAATTTCCAGGATTGGGTAACTTTGCCAAAGCCATCAACGCCCCCGTTGATTGGATCGAAACTCTGGGAATCGGGGAAAGCGCCCGGATGGAATTTTCGTTGGCCCAGGGAAAACTCGATGTGCAGAAACTCAAAATCTTTTCCAAATTAGTCGAGACGACCGGCCACGGAGTTTACGATATTGCCGCAGATCGGTTGGAGAACTTTTCCATGAAGCAAAATCTCCTTGGGCCTGTGGGTGTCCCCTTCATGCTTTTTAGCGAGATGCTGGAAGTGGAGGGAAACGGATCCCTGAAAAATCCGGTGTGGACGCCGAAAAACTTCGACGGAAAATGAGCCGCTTCGGCCTGCATACCTCCACGGCCGGAGGGTTGGTGCAGATGTTGGCCCGGGCGCGGGCCTTGGGGGAGGATGCCGCCCAGATATTTGTGAAGAGCAACCGGCAGTGGCGGATGTCCCCCTTGTCGGAGGAGGAAGCGGTTGCATTCCGAAAAGAAAAAGCGGCGATGAACCTTTGGGTGTGCGCCCATGCCGGTTATCTCATCAATGTGGCCGGAGCTCGGGAAACGAGGGAAAAGTCAGTTCAGTCGCTGGCCGATGAATTAACCCGGGCCGAGGAACTGGAATTAGAGACCCTGGTTGTGCATTGCGGCAGTCGCGGCGAGGTGGCTTCGGCAGATGCCAGAAAAAGGGCGGCGAGGGGGTTTCAGGAAGCTTTGGAACGATCCGGAACCCGTAAAATTCCCCTAGCTTTGGAAAATTCCGCCGGCCAAGGATCCTCCCTTGCATGGGACATGGAGGAGTGGGGAGAGTTAGTGGAGGCCCTGCCCACCGCGCGTCGGGGGGCCTGTCTGGATACAGCCCACGCCTATGCGGCTGGCCACGATCTGAACGCGCCGGAGGGAAGAGAGGAGTTGATCCGGCAGGTGAAAGAAAAAATCGGATGGGACCAGGTGAAGGTATTGCATGTGAATGATTCAAAATCCGCCTGCGGTTCTCGCGTTGATCGGCACGAGCATTTGGGAAAAGGCAGAATGGGGGCTGCCTTGCATGATTTTCTGCGGAATTCGGCCCTGCGGGGAATTCCACGCATCGGTGAGCTTCCTCCCGGGGAAAAGGAGGACCAGGCCAACCTTAAATTTCTCAGGAGCTGCGGGTGAGAGGCTGATGTTCAAAGTCGATGGAAGGTGCTAGAACCGCACTATGAAGGCATCCGATCTGCGGGGGATTCTTACCTATATTCCCAGCTTCCGGGACAAGCTCTTCGTCCTCAGCGTGGATAGCGCCGTGCTGGAGGATGAGCGGGCAGCCAGCCTATTTCTTGATATTTCGGTTTTGCGGAGCCTGAACATCCGGGTGGCGCTGGTGCACGGGGCCAGTGCCCGGATCAAAAAGATGGCGACCGAGATGAAGCTCAAGCCATCCGATGTGGATGGCTTGGGAGTGACCGACGAGGCGACCTTGCGGGTCGCGGAACGGGCCGCGAACTCCCACAGTCATGACATCCTGCAGCATTTGGCCGATGTGGATCTCAAGGGAGCGGTGACCAACGCCATCATCGCCCATCCGGCGGGAATCCTGGGCGGAGTTGACCAGCAGTGGACGGGCCGGGTGGAGAGGGTGGACAGCAAATTTCTCGAAGCGTTGCTCGACAACGGCATCATTCCGGTGATCCCGCCCCTGGGAGTTGACGGGGACGGCCGGACTTACCGGGTGAATTCCGACGGCGTGGCTTTGGAGGTGGCCGAGGCATTGCGGGCGGAGAAACTGATCTTCCTGACCGGCAACGGGGATTTACCCAAAAGCGGGAAAAAGCCTGCACAACTTTCCGTGGAAGAGGCGACGGAGTACCTCAAAAAGAAAAAAGGGGAAATCAGCCAGGAGATGGCCTCCAAGCTTGAACATGGGTTGCGGGCCTGCAAGGAGGGGGTGAGTCGAGCGCATATTTTGGACGGGCGGGAGGACGAGGCGCTGCTGGATGAGTTGTTTTCCAGCGAAGGTGTGGGGACGATGATCTACGCCGACGAGTACACCGAAATCCGGAAGGCGATGAAAAAGGACGTGCGGTCGATCATGCGGTTGATCGGGAGTTCGGTGGCGGCGGAGGAACTCTTGCGACGGACCCGGGCGCAGGTAGCCGCGGATATCGGGGATTACAGCGTGTTCGAGATCGACGGCAACATGGTCGGTTGTGTGGCCGTGCATCCGCTCGAGGGCAAAACGGCGGAAATGGGATGTCTTTTCGTCGCGCCGGGCCATGAAAACGCCGGGATTGGCAAGAAGCTGATGCTCTATGCGGAAAACCGGGCTCGGGAGCTGGGTATAAAAAAGTTGATGGCTCTTTCGACCCAAGCGTTCAACTACCTACAGAGCAAGGGTGGTTTCGTGGAAGGAACCGTGGAGATGTTGCCGGCTGCGCGGAAGGCCTCTTACGAGGCCAGCGGCAGGAATTCGAAGATTCTTTGCAAGGATCTCAGCTGACGGGGCGCGGACTGCCCAGAGTCAACAGGGCGATGCCGGCGACGGCCAGGCCCATACCCACGAGTTCCAACGCGGAGAGTTGGCGAAGTTCTCCACGGAAGAGGATGCCCACCAAAATCGGCCCCAGCACCACTAGGGTGTTGGTGAGACTGGAGGCTTTGGCTAGGCCGAAGTGGGACCCCACATAGCCGAAAGCCAGAAATACCAACGGGGAAAGCGCCAGCAACCAAAGGAGAAAAAAAGTTTTTTTCTGCTCCCACCAGACTGTTCCGAGGGTATCAGTTACGGTGCTCAAAGCAGCACAGATCAGGACGGCAAACCAAGGGGAGAGAAACGGATTTTTCATCCCCCCAGAATACGCCGGGGTTGCGATGGGGAAAGCGGCGGATTCAGCCCGGGGGCCAACCGAGGTGGCGTCCCCCCAGAAGATGAAGATGAAGATGGGGCACGGTTTCCCCGCCGTCCGGGCCGTTGTTGATAACGAGACGGTAACCGGTTTGGTCCAGTTTCGTTTGGCGGGCGACTTTTTGGGCGGCGGCAAAAAGGTGGCTGAAGATGCCATGGTGTTCCGGCGGCACGGCCGCATGGCGAGCATGGTGCTGTTTGGGAATGAAAAGAATATGGACAGGGGCTTGGGGGGCAATGTCCCGGAAGGCGAGCACGTGGTTATCCTCGTAGACAATGTCGGCTACGACTTCACGGTCGAGGATCCGCTCAAAGATCGTTTTGGGCACAGGCCCTTTCCTACCAGATGGTCAGTTCGAGGAGTTGGGGGCCGAAGTGACGGGCACGGGCGCGGATGAAATGAACAATCTCGTCGTTGAGACGCTGGCAGGAAGCCCTCCAGGAGGAGGCGCCGGACAGGGCCAACACGCAGGAACGAAGACCTTCCAGACGGAGAACTGAGGAAAGAGAGGTGACTTTTTCATCCACGATGGTGGCGAGGCGTTGGAAAAAGATCATTTCCAAGGGGGCTTCCTTGGCGAGGGCGGCCAAGTTGATGGAGGGAGAGGAGGAGGCGAGTTCGAAATGGCGGGCGATGGCGGGGCAACCGATGCCGGTGAGGGAGCGGCGCAAAATCATTTCCAAGGTGTCTCTTTCAATGATGGGGCGAATGAAGTCATTCCTGAGGTAATGCAGGACTGCCCGGGCGACCTCTGGAGCCAGCGGCCACTCCTGATGGCCGGCGCGGGACGCGGCTTTTTCCAAGGAGAGCACCAACCAAGGCTCGTCCAGACGGGTGGGCTGGACTCCGGGGGCGGAGACCAGGGGCAGAGGCCGGGAGAGGGCTTCTTTAGCGGCCACCGAGGCTTTTGACTTCGCTGACAAAATCGCGGGCATCTCGAAACTGGCGGTAGACCGATGCGAAGCGGACATAGGCGACCTCGTCCAGTTTCTTCAGGGCATCCATGATCTTTTCGCCGATGGCGGTGGTGGGGATTTCCCGACCGTACTTTTGCTCCAGATCCTCGATTAATTTATCCGCCGTTTTATCAATGAGTTCGGGGCTGACGGGCCGCTTTTCACAGGCCTTGACGAACCCCATCACGATCTTGCGGCGGTCAAAGGGCTCGTATCGGCCATCGCGCTTGATGACCCGGAGATCCTCCCGTTCAATCTCCTCGTAGGTGGTGAACCGGTAGTTGCAGGACA
>RFWS01000311.1 GCA_009921985.1 bacterium
GTCTCCAGCGCTTGGATTGACCGTGTTCGCTCCAGAGGGCCAGATTCCGTCCGAATCCGTATTGAAGGCGACTAAAGACCCATCTGCTTTTGCACGATTTTCAATTCGGCGCACACCGTTTGCAAGGCTATTAGGAATAATCGCTCCCCAGGCACCGCTCTGCTCGTCCACGTTCGTGGCATAGAAGGAGGCGTAGCTGTTGGCCGTGGTGTTGGCCACTCCGTCTCCCTCGACAACTGTTGCGGCTAAGGGTCGTCCAGTACCGGTGGTGTTGTCATAGAGAAGGACAAAGTTTTTAGCAGTTGCGGAGGAAGCACCCCGGATGGCCGTACCATTCGCGCTAGTGGTTCCAAATGGTGTGACCGTCACATAACTGGCCGTCGTCAGGTACGTTGTGGCCGTGGTATTGCCAGCCGTTCCGTTGTTAAGAGTAATCCGCATTTTGACCAGAGTACCGGCTGTCGCAAAACGGGTGGAATTTCCGGTGGGCTCCAGCATAAACCACCCCGTGTAAGACCCATTGGCGTCGGTCGTGAAAGAGGAGTAATTGCCAGCGGTCGATAAAGAGCCACCCGTGGAACGGACAAAACTTCCGGTATCCGTAACAAAGATGGGATTTCCAGCCCCGGACGTGGTGGCTGAGTCGGCGTCAATCACCGCTGCATTAAAATAGCGGTAAGTCGCGCTCGGATTCAGGTTGGTCAGGGTAACGCGGAAGGCATAAGGCATACGCTTGGTGTTGCTTGATCCCATCCCACCTTCGATGAACTGTGGCACATAAACTTCAGTCAAAGTGGGCACCACGGAAACCGTAAGTGACTGTTGTACACTGGTCGCCGCGTTGTAATTACTGTCTCCCGCTTGGCTAGCGGTGATCGTCGTGCTGCCAGGACCGACGATGGTCACTGTGCTTCCCGATACCGTGGCAACCGCAGGGTTTGAACTGGTATAGCTGACCGTCAGACCGGTGGCCGTGGTCGTGGCAGTCAGCGCAAAAGGCACATCTGCTGTTGTCTTATT
>RFWS01000312.1 GCA_009921985.1 bacterium
CTGGCCAGCCGGTTGTCCACCTTGGCAAACGGCAGACCTCCGAAGGCCACCATATCCACCTCCAGCCGCCCGTACCGGATGCCGTCCATCAGCCGGTTCAGGATCTCCTCCGGGCTCCGCCAATGGACAAAAGCGGCATGGATCAGATTCACGCCCAGCATGCCGAGCGCATCCATCTGTTCGGCGTTGGTCGGATCCATCAGTCGCACATGGAGGTGAATCTCTCCGGGGGCCCGATTGGGCTCGGTCTGAAAGCGAATTCCCAGCCAGCCTTTGCCGTCGGAGGTGTGCTTATGACTTCGGGCGGTGACCGTGTCGGCAAAAACAAAAAAGCGGGTGTGATCCCCGCGCTCGGCCCCCAGTCTCTCAATCAGCAGGCGGTATTCGTAGTTCAGCATTTCTTTCAGGCGCTCTCGCGAAACAAACCGGCCGGCCTTGCCGTAAATCGCGTTGCTGAACGTCATGTCATAGGCCGACATACTTTTGGCGATCGTCCCCGCGGCTCCGCCCGCCTGAAAAAACCACCTCGCCACCTCCTGCCCCGCCCCGATCTCCGCAATCGTGCCGTAGTGCCGACCCGTCAAGTTGATTGCTTGCGCTTTTTCCAACGTGGAAAGAATTCGAGCCTCTTTTTTCATGAGCGACTCCGGCTCACCCAGGGATTATTCCGGATCGAAAAGCGCCAGGGGAATTTCGCGGCCGGCCCGGCATAATTCACCCCGACCCGGGGTCGGCGCTGGATCCAGCTGGGAGAAAGCAGCATGCCGTCATCCTCGATCCGGATCGGGCCGCAAACAAGATCGCTTCGATCCCACTCCATCCGGATGCCCAGCGCGGCGGACAGGGCCCCCGGGCCGGCGGTCAGCCGAAAATCTCCCGGATCCAACTTTCTCCTCCTCGCCATATGTTCGGTTCCTTCGATCGGCTCCACTCCCCGGATCAAAACCGCCGCGGGAACGTTTTCCGGCGCCGTCACCACATTGAACATCCGGTGAATCCCGTAACAAAGATAGACATAAG
>RFWS01000313.1 GCA_009921985.1 bacterium
CGATCTTGGACCATCCATGACCCAACCCGCCATCCTCCGCACCGATCCCCGGTTCCTGATCGTCAATAAGCCTGCCGGATGGCTCGTCCACCCCACCCGCCCCGATGGCACCTTCACCCTGATTGATTGGCTCCGGGAACAGTTCCCCGGCGAATTCCTTTCGCTCGTCAGCCGCCTCGACCGCGAAACCTCCGGCCTTCTTCTGGTCGCTCGCGGCAAGGAGAACGCCTCGCTGCTTGGCAAGATGCAACAACGCCGAGAAATTCAGAAGACGTACCTTGCCATCGTTCATGGACAACCGCCGGAATCTGGAATCATCGACGCCCCCTTGGATCGACTCGGCAAACACCAACCCAGCAAAATCTATATCCGCCAAGCCGTGATTCCAGGCACTTACCCTGCCCTTACCGAATTCAAAACCCTCGGCACCCGGCTCCACCCCCACCATGAAGAAATTAGCCTCGTGGAAGCCTCCCCTAAAACCGGCCGCCTCCACCAAATTCGAGCCCATTTCGAACACTTAGGCTTCCCCGTTTTGAATGACAAAATATATGGCAAAAATGATGAGTATTTTATAAACTATATCGATAAAGCTTTTAAAAAATCAGCTGAAATTGGCCGACATTGCCTCCATTCTTGCAAAATTGAATTCGACCTTGGGTCAGAGTTTGTCGACTCCGAAATCGACCTACCTAGCGACATGGCTGAAATCTGGAACGCTCGGTAGGGACACCTACCCTTAAGCGTCCATGCACATGATCCGTTGGCCAATTCTCCACATGGTCGGTTAAGGGTAACCGACCCTACCCAAGCTCGATTTCCCTAGCCCGATCCTTACGTAAACCTAAACGTAATCGTAAACGATTCTATGTCCTCCCCCGTCTACAAACTCCCCCCCTACAAAGTCGACAAGGTCATGCTGGCCACGGCCGAGACAATCGACTGGAGCCTCAAACTCCTCAACATCCCGCCGCTCTGGCTTGAAACCAAAGGCGAAGGCATCAAGGTGGCCATCCTGG
>RFWS01000314.1 GCA_009921985.1 bacterium
CGGGTACTATGCGGTGCGGTCGATGGCCGCGACGGGCGGCTGGTCCGAGGACGCCACGGACGAGGAGATTATCGAGGGCATCCGGCTCCTCGCGGAGACCGAGGGAATTTTTGCGGAAACGGCCGGCGGGGTGACCGTGGCCTGCGCCAAAAAGCTGATCGAGACCGGGAAAATCCCCGCGAACGAAGAGGTGGTGCTGTGTATCACCGGTCACGGATTGAAGACGGTGGAGGCGTTGGCGGGACACTTGGGAACGCCGGCGAAGATCAAGCCGACGCTGAAGGAGTTCGACGGGCTGCTGTCGTCGAGGCTGGCCAAAACAGCCGTCCGGCATTAAATTTTCAGCCTTATGGCCGTATCCGTCAGCATTCCGACCCCGTTACGCGCGCTCACCGGGCAGAAAGACACCGTGGAGGTGGAAGCGAAGGACATCCGGGCGATGCTGGCGGCGCTGGAGAAGGCGTTCCCCGGGATTCACGAGCGGTTGGTGGATGAGAAGGGGGAGGTACGTCGGTTCGTGAACATTTATGTGGGGGGTGAGGACATCCGGTTTTTGCAGAACCAGCAGACCCCGTTGAAGGCGGGGGATGAAGTGAGCATCGTGCCCGCGATTGCGGGCGGTTGATCCCATGGCCGGCAAAAAGGAGAGTTTCCGGTACTGGCTGACGTTCGACCCGGAAACGGGGAAGAAGCCCTTGCTCTACCAGATGGTCAAAAAGTTCGACGTGGAGTTCAACGTCCGGTCGGCCTCGGCGGACAAGGATGGCTTCGTGATGGCGCTGGAGTTCACCGGTCCGAGGGAAAAGATCGACGATGTGGTGAAATGGTTCGGGAAGCAGGGCGTGCAGGTGGAGCCGGTGGAGGTGGGAACGATCGAGGGGTAAAAGCAGCTTCTTTGTCTTAAAATCATAAAAAATGAGGATGAGAAATCGAGGCTATGTGAGCGGACCGTAATTCGGTCAAAGCAGCCTCCTTTGACCTCAGGCAGGGAATGATGATTGCAT
>RFWS01000315.1 GCA_009921985.1 bacterium
AATCATGGGTCAAAGGTGGAACCGGTATCTGCTGGACTACCGGATCCGCCTGGCAGCAGGCCTTCTTCGCCAAAAAAATGCCCGGATCTCCTTTGTCGCCCAGGAGTGTGGCTTTCCCACGCTGAGTCATTTTAACGCCAGCTTTCGCAAGGTCATGGGCATGGCGCCGCGCGAATTTCACAAAAATCCGGAAATCAGGTCTGTGTCCAAAGACGGCGTTGGCAAATCCAGCAGATTGAAATCGAAAGCCTTCACTCTGGTGGAGCTTCTGGTGACGATCTCGATTATCGGCTTGTTGGCAGGGCTAGCCATCCCGGCCATCAAAACCGCCCGGGAGACCGCCGAGGTCGGCGGATGCATGTCCAATATTCGGCAATTGACCACTGCCATGCTCGCGGCTGCATCCGACAACGATGGGCGGATCTTCGCTGGGGATGGAAGCACTAGTGGTTGGGCCACATTGTCTGGAGGCGGAACCACCGTGACCAACGGCTTTTTGTGGACCAACGGTTATGTCAAGGACACCAAGGTCTTTCTCTGTCCGCATGGGCGAAAGTCCGGCCCCCCTTGGTTTGGTAGTCCTGTCTGCCACTACAGCCTCAACGTGTCTTTTCAAACCAATAACCCCATTTCCAGTACTGAATTTCTTCTTAATCGGATTCAAAACCCATCAAAAGTAATCATGTTTTTAGAGGAGGCTGTGGTCACCCAAATGCAGGGCACAGACGCTAGAGCCTTGTTAGATGCCAATCTTCCTGCCGATCAGGGAGACGCCCGGCTCTTCACTCAACAAAATGGCATGTTGAACCATCGGAAAAAGGGCTGTGTCTCCTTTTATGATGGGAGTGCCCTCTCTCTTACGGCTACCGAATGGCAGTCCATGCTAAACACCCAAACCAAGAGAAAGTTATACTACGGAGTTCCCTAGGAACCTGATCTCCGGATCGTGAGGCTTTACGTGAGGCTTTCCTCCTCTTGGGAAAAGAGGGGGAAATAAGCCG